>JAAEQG010000157.1 GCA_024231775.1 bacterium | reverse complement strand
GGATGCGGACGGCATCCTCAACCCCAATGACAACTGCCCCAACAACGCCAACCCCAAGCAGGAGGATCTCGACGAAGACGGGATCGGGGATGTCTGCGACGATGACAAGGATGGCGACGGGCTCTTGAACAAGCCGAACGACGACAACTGTCCGGACATGGTCAACTCGAACCAGTTGGACAGTGACGGAGACGGCATCGGGGACGCGTGCGACACCGACGGGGACAACGACGGAACCGACGACGACGAGGACAACTGTCCGCAAATGGCCAACAGCAACCAGTTGGATAGCGACGGGGACGGCGTCGGCGATGTCTGCGACAACTGCACAACGGTGGTCAACGCAGCCCAGACGGATTCGGACGATGACGGCGTGGGCAACGCGTGTGACAGTTGCCCCAATGACGCAGATGCGACCGACACCGACGGTGATAAGGACGGCGTGGGCGACGCTTGTGACAACTGCGCCGACACCCCCAACGACGCCCAGACGGACTCCGACAATGACGGGCTGGGCGATGCCTGCGACGAATGTAACCTGGGGCCGAACGATGACGCGGACGAGGACGGCGTGTTCGACGCGTGCGATCTGTGCCCCAACGACGCAGATGCGGCCAACACCGACGGCGATGAAGACGGCGTGGGCGACGCGTGCGACAACTGTCCCGGGGTGGACAACGCAGGCCAACTCGACACCGACGATGACGGCGTGGGCGACGCCTGCGACACCTGCCCGGAACTGGCCGACGCCGACCAGACCGATGGCGACGAGGACGGCGTGGGCGATGCATGTGACAACTGCCCCGAGATGGCTAGCACGAACCAGCTCGACACCGACGATGACGGCGTCGGCAATGCCTGCGACAATTGTCCCACCATGTCCAACCCGGATCAGACCGATGAGAACGGGGACGGCGTCGGGGATGCCTGTGCCAAGGGTCCGGAGATCCAACCCGTGCCGGCAGCGGCCACCGGTTGCGGTTCCGGCGGCCCGTGTGGTGCGTTGGGGCTGGTGCATCTGGCGATGCTGATGCTCGGACTGGGCTGGGTGCGCAATGCGTCGGGTCGAACCCGGCGGTAGCCCCGGACGATCTGGAGAATGCCAAACCGGCGCCGCCCGGCGGAAAGTTACTCCGCCAGGCGGTGCCGGTTCTTCTTGGGATTGCTCGCAAGGGTCAGGAGGGAAACTACCTCCTGTTGGCTCCGCTCCTCTGGAGGGACCTCAGCACGTTCCCCCTTGCCCGGCTCGACGAGGGCCTTGAATGCGTGCATCGATGGTCCCTGCCTGATTACGGTGGAGGTCCTTTGCGCACCCGCCGTCCCAGAGCGATCAGGTGGTTGATGTGACCGCCCATTTCTTCCATAACCAGGGGGTGCTCCGCGCAACACTTCTCCTCCCCCGTCTGCGTGCATTCGCCGGGATCGATGCACTGGCATCTGGACCGGGTAAGCTCCTCCATCTCGCAGGCCACGTCGGCCAAACCCGCGAAACCATATGTGCCGCACGCCCCCTTTATGTGCCGTGCGCAGTGGACAATGCCCGCCAGATCGTCTTCTTTGTGATGAACACGGCAGAGCCCCAGCATGTCCGGCAACGCACCGACGAATTGGCTTACCAGCTCTTCGAGTTCGGGATCTGCGGCCAATGCGCTGTAGATCCCCACATCCTGATCAACGTAACTGCGCACCACATCGACGAGCTGGTGCCGCTCAACCGGCTTGTGCAGTACATCGGTGAAGCCGACATCCATGTACGTCTGGCGCAGCTCATCACCGATCCGCGTAGAGAACGCGATGACCGGAATGATGACGCCTTCCTTGCGGAGCCGTCTCACCGCAGCCCCGCCATCCAGCCCGGGAAGATCCGGATCGATCAGGGCCAGGTCGAACTCTTCGGTCACTAAACGGTGAATCGCGGCGCCACCTTCATCCACCCAAGTCGTATCCGCCCCGATCTTCTGCAGGACAAAGCGGGCCATCTCCCGCATCGACGGGATTGACTCGGCGAGCAACACTCGAGCGGAGACCTTGATAGGAACAAACCTCGCCGGATCCAGAGGCTCGCCAAACTCGATTCGCCCCTCGTGCAGCCGCCCTTCCACATGCTCGCAAGACACGACGTTGCCCTTGACCGTGATCCAGGCGCGCTCGACGGTGGTCAGCCGAACCGCGCACCGGGTGCCCGGGTAGACGTACCCACAGTGAATGAATCGGAGCGACCGCTTGCCCATACTGCGAGTCGCAATCCTCATATGCTTGATCGTTCCGCCGGGTTCGTGCAGTTCGATCAGCAGCGGTGGCACCCGGTATCTGTAGAACTTCTCACCAGCGGTCTGCTCTGCTTCGACATCACGCCGGTCGAGATTGTCCAAGACCAGGTCGACTTTGTCCCGGGGCAGCAGATTGGCCAGGTGTGGGCTGTCCACTAGGCCTTCCTCCCCGAGGCAATCGGCGGTCGGCAAGAACCCGAACGGATGCCGTGCTCCGACCATGGCACAGGGTGAATCACGCGCGACGAGGGCAGGTGTCGCCCGGCAGCGGTGACCCTAAGCTGACGTGGCCCTTCAGGCGCAGTTCGCCTTGCAGGTCTCTCGAGGCAGACTCTGAGGGAGACCACGTTCATCAGCATCTCTCAGTCGGCGGTGTCACTGCACCGCACCAGGCGGACCATCAACTACGCATCCATGTGCCAAGTATCTGGCATAGCCTAAGGCTGGGCGCGTGCCTACTTCTTGGCACACTCGATTGAATCATCGGCCTGATGAGCTGAGCACTCTCTCCTCGCCCTGCCTGAAAGCGCTTTGGTGTCACCCCACGTCACTCAATGGGGCGAATACCCCAGCGCGCCGCGCTGTCCGTACGCTTCTACTTCCCCGGTGCCATCGCTCGTCGCGGCACTATTGACGGGCCGTTTGCCGCGGTCCGAAATGACACCGGCCCGCCGGTAACCAACCCGCCCATCCGGTCCCTCCGATAACCCTCAGTAGCTTGCTGGCCATGGCTGCCGTCAGAATCCAGACGGGCACGCGCCGGCAGCGTCACCGCGCGTCACCCCAGCGTATCCGTGCACCCCATCCAAAGCCGACGTAGCCCAGGCTGCAGTTACAGCCGACGGGAGTTGTGGCAGATGTGACCCACCTCCGGGACAGATCCTGGGTTCGGCTGCGTTTGTGCCTGTCGCGGACACCGGGAATCCCTGACGGGGTGTGATGTGGGTGGTCGTCAACCCGCCACACAGATTCATCGCTGTTGGCAGGATTCGCCGAAGCACGCCACTGAGCGGTCGATCGCACATCCGCACGATTCAAGTCAGATGGGGCGCCGGTGTCGTCGCCTCCGCGACCGTCGCATCGGTCATCTCGCCGGCGTGCAGGTCGCCGATAACCAGGCCGTCGCGCAAGGTGATTATTCGATCGCAACGACCAGCCACGTCCGGCTCGTGGGTGACCATGATGATGGTGCGTCCCTGATCGTGGAGCCGGTCGAAAACCCCGAGGATCATCTCCCCGGTGGCGGAATCGAGGTTTCCGGTCGGCTCATCCGCTAGCACAATCAGCGGGTCGTTGATCAGTGCCCGGGCAATGGCCACCCGCTGCTGCTGCCCACCGGACAGCTCCATGGGGCGGTGGTGCGTGCGATCGTCCAGCCCCACCAGGGCAGCCATCTGCTCCGCACGGTCATGTCGCTCTCCGGCGGGTACCCCTTGATAGAAGAGCGGCACTTCCAGATTCTCCCGCACGTTCAGCTGCTGAATGAGGTTGAAGTTCTGAAAAACGAACCCGACGCTCCGGCCGCGAATCTCCGAGAGGGCCTCGTCGTCGAGCTGTGCCACGTCCACGTCACCCAGCAGGTATCGCCCGGAGGTCGGACGATCCAGGCAACCCAGCAGGTTCAGCAAGGTGCTCTTGCCCGAACCGCTGGCCCCGCAGATCGCCACGGACTCGCCGGCAATGAAGTTGAAGCTTATACCCCGCAGCGCATGGACCAGCACACCCTGACCGGGCTGCCCATAAACCTTCACCAGTTCCTCAATGCGTGCGACGCTCGCCACCGTGTGCTGACCACCTCTCACCCGGATCGACCGCTCCGACCCCGCCGGCCGCTCCCACGCTTGGCGGGCGGTGCTTTCCGGGGGGTCTTCTCGTGACGGGCTAGTCCGTTACCGTTGGTCGCCTTGGGCTCCTGCTCCGGGATTCGTTGCAGGTCATCCTCACTTACCGCGAGACGAACCGTATCTCCCTCGGCGAGCCCTTTCTGCACCTCGACGAACTCATCATTGGACCTTCCCAGCTCCACTTCCACGGGCTCGGGGGAAGCGCCGGAACCTCGGAACACGAAACGGTGTCCCTGCTTGGTGACCGCCGCCTGCACCGGAACTGCCAGAACATCCTTCACCTCTTCGACGATGATCTCCACTCGAGCGGTAACGCCGGGTTTGAGATCGAACCCGTTGGAGTTCAGGGTGATCTCCGTCTGGTACTCCTTCAGCTCCGGATTAAGCCACATATTCTGCGAGTCCGCCAGCGGGGCGATCTTGGTGACCTTGCCCTCGAGCACCACGCCCGGCATGCCCTCCATCTCCACGCGGGCCGCCTGTCCCAGCTCGACCTTGTTGGCTTTGCCCTCATGCACTCGGATCTGGACCTGCATGAGCTCGGTGTCCGGCAGGTTGATTATCGTCTGTCGCTCGTATACCTCCGCACCTTCGGCGATCTGCCGACGGTCCCAGCGATGGCGTCCGGTGTCGTAGACCACCAGTCCCGCTGCCGGGGCGCGAATCTCGGTCTTGGCTTGCTGGCGCCGAAACTTCTCCAGTTGCTGCTTGATGAACTCGTACTCCGCAGCCTTGGCCTGCTTGTCCGCCAGCTTCTGAGCGTTCTTCGCCTCGGCGCTCTTCTTGGTACGGTCCAGCTCCTTCTTGGCTTCGTCGACGTCCGATTGCTTCTGCTGGGAGTCCTTCTTACGGGTGTAGTCGTAGAGCACGCGCTTGCGCAGCAGAGCCTTCTCAAGGGCGATCTCGGCTTCGAGAACGGCGAACTTCTTCTTGCGCAGCTCCCGGGCGGTGATGAAGTTCCGCGCGTAGAAGACCTTCAGGGTCTTGTCCTCCACCCGGGCACAGTACCGCTTGGCGGTATCGGTGATTACCCACCAATGGTCGTGCTCCTCGTGGGCGGCGAGTGTGGCTGCTTCAGAGAGCTGGACACCATGCCGCGTGAACACGCTCCGCAACTCCGCAGTGAGCGCGGACTGATCGAGCTGCTCTATGAAGCGATCCTCCAGATCGAACAGGTATAACTCGTACAGTACGCGGGCGTCGCTCAGCTCGTCCACCAGTTGTCCGTGGTCCTCCTGGGTGCGTTTGACGGCAAGATCCGCGTCGGTCTTCTGCTCCTGCCAATCCCCCTGCTCATACTTCTCCAGCTCGATCTCCGCATTCTGCAGGGCAAGCTCAGCCTTGCGGATGTTGCTAGCCTGTTGGTCGAGCGTGATGTCATACTCTTTCGCAGCCGCTTCCGCCGCCGCCTTGGCGTTGGCTTCCTTGATCTCCTCGCTACGGACGCGATCGTCAATCTGCTCGCTGGCCAGCTTGACCAGGAGATCGTCCTCCGCCACCTCGCTGCCTTCGTCGATCAGCCAGATGATCGTGGAGCGTCCCTCGACCTCGCATTTGACGTCAATGGAGTTGGCGGCTTTGAGTTCGCCTTTCTCGTGCAGGACCACGGTGAAGTCCCGCAGCGTCACCATGTGCTCGTCCACCTCCACCGCGCCGCCCTGTGGCCAGAAGACAACTGCCAGGATCGCCGCCACCACCCCCACGATGAGGAAGAAGCCGATCCAGCCGCGCAGGCGCCGGGACCGGGGACGTCCCCTCGTCGAAGTCAGGCCCGGCGCGGTACCTACCGCCCCCGGGGTACCCGCAACCGGAGATTCTGGAACCGTGGTTGTCATGCCCGTTGCCCCCAGAGACAGGGTGTGTCAGGGTGGCGTCTCCCACTGAGTACCCCCTGCCCAAAGCCCTCAAACCTCATTCTATCAGCCCTTGTCGCGATCCGCAAAAACACGCGGTGTGCAGACTTGTACGAAGTTGTGCCGCCTCGGTCGGCTACGGAGTCGTATCAGGAACATCCTGGCCGGACGAGACCCAGCGACCGCTATCGTCCACCCGCAGCGTACCGGTATCGCGCAGCAACTCCAGAATCGCCAGGCGATAGTTTGCCTGGGCGTCGGCGAAATCGTTGACCGCCTCGCGCCAGTCGTTCTCGGCGTCCACCACGTCGTTGTACGGGACCGTGCCCTCCTCCTCGAACTTAGAGCGGGCCAGCTCGCGCCGCGTCTCGTTGACCGCGATGCTCTCGTGCTGAATCTCCATCGTGCGTCGAGTTGTGTAGAGCTGCCTCCGCGCCTGGCGCACGTCCAGGCGAACCGTATCCGCCGATTCGTCGAAGAGTCGCTCGGAACGGCGTAACGAGATCAGACTGGATCGATGGGCGTTGCGTTCCTCAACCCGATCCAGGGGTATCTCCAGCTCGAGCCCGGCTCGCCAGGTGGACCGCTCGGTGTTGTACGAGGTCGAGTTCTTCCTGTTCGGATCGGTGTCCACAGCCACACTGCCGGTAAAATCCAGATCCGGAAGCATGTTGTTCTTGGCGATCATCGCTCCACGCCGGGCGTCGTCGATAGCGTCCAGATCGTTTAGCAGATCCAGTCGGTAGCGCAGGGCCACGTCGATCGCCGGCCCTTCGGCCACCGCCAATTCCGGTAGGTCCAGATTCTCCTCACCCGCCACGTCCATCAGCGTGGTGATCGGCATGCCCAGGAGGATCTTGAAGCGGTCAAGCGCGTCGTTATAGCTTCCCTGCTCCAGGATCACCCTGTTCTGAGCCTGCAGGTGGCTCACCCGCGCTCGGTCCGAATCCACCACCAGCGCCCACCCTTTGCCAGCCAGCGCAGCGGTGCGATCCATGTCCTCTCGGAAGCTCCCCTGGTTGGCCTTGGCGCTCTCGATCCGAGCACGGGCGCTGAGCAGATCGAAATACACGCCGGCGACCTGCACCAGGAACGCCCGCCGAAAACGCTCGAAATCGCGCACCGCGTAGACCAACTCGCGCTCCGCCTGGTAGCGCGACTCGTAGGCCACCCGGCCCGCCCCGCGCAGTAGGGGGATGTCCGCGGCCAGGACCACCTGCCCCGTCTCCCCCACCGTGGTGTGTCGGCCAATGTCGCGCACCCATGAGTTAATCACCTGCGCGGTCAGTTCGCCACCCAGCGGAAGGCGCTGCGCCGCCGCCAGAGTGGAGACCGCGTCCATCGCGTGATCGAAGTCGCGAACCTGGCCGTAGTTGGCGTACTGCGACGAGATACTGCCGGTGAGCTGCGGCGTCCACAAGTGGCGCTCCAAGGTCAACGCCAAGGCTTGCAGATAGAGGTCTTCTTTGGCGGTCTGGTAGTCCCTGGCATGCT
>JAAEQG010000156.1 GCA_024231775.1 bacterium | reverse complement strand
GGGCGACCTGGTAGCGGTTCACGGTCGCGTGCGCGAGCGTTCGAACCAGACCGAGCTGCACATCACCGCGCCGGAGGACGTCGTCGTCGTCGAGAGCGACCAACCACTGCCAGAGCCGGTCGAACTAGACCCGCCGCTGGAAACCGCCGCCGCGCCCGTCTACTATGAACCGCTGGAAGGCATGCTGGCCGCCGTCGGCGAGCCTGCCATCGCCGTCGCGCCGACCTCCCGCTATGGCGAGTACGTGCTCGTGCGGGCCGGGCGCGGCATCGACCGCATCATGCGCGGGCAAGAGACGGGCGTCTTTATCACGGTGGACGATGGGGCCTCGACCAGCCACGAAAACAGCACCCTGCTGCCCTACACCGTCCGCTCCGGCGACCGGGTGGGCAATTTAATTGGCCCGCTGGCCTTTACGTTTGACCGCTACAAGATCGAGCCGGTAGAGCCGCCAGAGATCATACCCGCGTCCGACGACTCGATTCCCCAGTTCCCACAGCCCGACCCCGGCCAGTTCAGCGTCGCCACCTTTAACGTCGAGAACTTTTTCGACAACCAGGACCCACACCTGCCCGGCAACAGCCCACCCCGCCCCAGCCGCGACGAGTACGAGCACAAGCGCGACCAGATCGTGGACACCATCGTGGCGTTGGGCATCCCGACGGTGATCGGTTTCCAGGAAGTGGAGAACGTGGGCGTGCTGGAAGACGTGGCCGCCCAATCTCCCCTGGAAGGTTATGACTACCAGGCCGTGCTGATCGAAGGCCCCAGCAGCCGCGACATTGACGTCGGTTTCCTGGTGCGCGGCGACCAGGCCACGCTGGAGGGGATGGGCCAGTACCAGGCCCCGGAAGGTCTCTTTAGCCGTCCGCCGCTGATGATCACGGTGACCGTCCACACTGCGGCAGCGGGCGACGCCACCGTCTATGCCATCGTCAACCACTTTATCTCCAAGAGCGGGGGTGAGGCATTGACCGAACCGCGCCGCGTGATGGAGGCGGAATGGAACGCCCGCCTGGTGGACGATATTCTCATCGACGACCCCCAAGCCTACGTGGTGGTGCTGGGCGATCTGAACGACTATTACGACTCGGCCCCACTGTGGGCGCTGACCGAGGGCAGCATCCCCGGCGGGCGGCTGGTCAACGCGGCCAGCGCGCTGCCGCCCACCGGGCGATACTCGTACATCTACCAGGGCGTCTCCCAGTTGCTCGACCACATCCTGACGACGCCCGCCCTGGCGGCGCGGCAGGTGCGCGTGGACGTGCTGCACGTCAATGCCGACTATCCGCCCGCCGACCCGCAAGATAGCAGCCCGCGCCACAGTTCCGACCACGACCCGGTGGTGGTGACGTTTGGGTTGGGGGAGTAGGGATGGATATACTGCCTTTACTGGACGAACTCCAGACGATTGCGCGCAACGGCCTGGCATTTACGAGCAGTCCTTACGACAAGGAGCGTTACCAGAGCCTTTTGGAACTTGCCAGCGACTATTACGGCCAGGCGCTCGACCTGCCCGCCGAGGAGGTGCGGCGCAAGCTGTCCGCTGAATTGGGCTATATCACGCCCAAGGTAGGAGCGGACGCCGCCATTTTTGACCCTGTGGGGCGGATTTTGCTGATGCTGCGCGCCGATGATGGGCAGTGGTGCTTGCCGTGTGGCTGGGTGGACGCGAATGAATCTCCGGCAGAGGCAGTGGTCCGTGAGACAATGGAGGAATGCGGGCTAGACGTGCGCCCCGTGCAATTGGTCGACGTATTCACGCGCAAACCGAGTGCGACAAACGGCCCACACACGGCCATTGCACTCGTCTACCTGTGCGAGGTCACCGGCGGAACGCTCACCCTCTCGCACGAGGGCAGCGATCTGCGCTACTGGCACATCGACCAGGTCCCGGCCTGGCACAACATCCACCGCCAGTACGCGCTTGCCGCGCACGCGGTGTGGAAAGCTCGATTGGAGAGTCTGTCTGCGGAGGAGTGAGGGCGCGGGGGTACCGCGCC
>JAAEQG010000155.1 GCA_024231775.1 bacterium | reverse complement strand
AGGACCTGGGCGTCACCACCCTGCGCTACCAGACGGTCGACGACATGGTCGAGGCGATCGGACAGCCAAGAAACAGGCTGTGTCTGTACTGCTGGACCGGCCAGTGTCCCAAGTCCGCCTGCCGCAAGACGGCCATCGACATCGCGGAAACGAAGAAGCGGTCCAACAAGAGCAAGGCCGCCGAGGTCGATCCACTACAGCAGCAGATGTGGTAGTCGCCCAGCGGTAGAGGTCCAACCGAGCCGGCCCAAAGGAAGACCGGCCCGGTTTCGTATCGTCAGTCCCCGCTTTTACAGCGTCCAGCCCTTGCGATATTCGCGTCGGACGTAGGCGTTGGCGTTGGCGTCGTTGGTTACTTCCATCTTCGATCCATCCCAGAGCAGTTTCTTCTGGGGGAACCGGACGGCCAGATTGCCCATCAGCACCATCTCGGAGAGCACGCCGGAGGAGTCGAAGTTGGAACTGGCCGGTTTGCCCCCCTTGCAGGCGCGGACCCAGTCCTTCTCGTGTCCCCCGATACCGTCTGGAATCCGCTCGATGCTCGGCGCGGGCCGCGTGTATTCCTTCATCTTCGTCTCGGGGATCAGACGGGGATTCTTGCCATAGCAGCCGCACATGAGCTTGCCCTTGTCACCGATGAACAGGACGCCTCCATCGCTGTCGCCCATCTTTCGCCCCGGCTCGAGTTCTTCCGGTCTCGGAGGCATCAGCCCACCGTCCCACCAGGTCATCTCCACCGGCGGCATCGTCCCGCGTGCGGGGAACTTGTAGCGCACGATGGTCGAGCGCGGATACGTTTCGTTCTTGGGCTCCATTTTCTTCCAGAAGTCATGCCAGTACGTGGAGATGCAGGCCTCGACGCTGACGGCGTGTTTCACCTTCAGCGCCCAGCAGACCGGGTCCATCACATGGCAGCCCAGATCGCCCAACGAACCGGTCCCGAAGTCCCACCACGCCCGCCAACTGTTGGGCGCATACGTCGGATGATAAGGCCGATACGGCGCCGGGCCAAGCCACCGATCCCAGTCCAAAGTCGCGGGAACCGGAGGCGT
>JAAEQG010000154.1 GCA_024231775.1 bacterium | reverse complement strand
TCGTGGTGTCTTCCGGGTGTTCTCGTGCCTTCGCGATCCTCCGCCCCTGCCGGGGCGGGTGTGCTGGGGGGTTCGGTTTCCAGGGGTTCCGCTGCGCTTCACCCCTGGCTATAACCGTGCGCCCCTTTCGGGGCGATGCGCCTGGCTACAATCCTGCGCCCCTTGGGGCGACTTCCCTTCAGGGCGAATCCCCTCTATGGCGTCCACGGCCAAAGAGAAAAGAGCCCTTACCAAGACGAGACAGGCAGGTCATTGCCCGCGCCAGATCTACGAACTTCTTGGGAGGAGAACCCTATTTAGAGGAGTATCGAGCGTCGGGGGCAACCTGTATTCCTGCCAGTGACTGAGCAGTGAACCGGATTCGTCCTGGACAACGTCGTGGCCAGGAAAGAGACTGCTCGGATGGACACTTGCTGTGTGGTCGGGGTTCTGGCGGGGGGGGCGAGCCGTCGTTTTGGTCGGCCTAAGGCGTTTCTCGAGCTGCCCAGCGGGGCGACTATGCTCGAGCATGTCGTCGCCGTGGGGCAGGCGGTTACGTCCGAGGTTGTGATCCTTGGGTCTCCGCCGAGTGCGAAGGAGGTACCCGATTCGCTCGCGACCGTCCCCGTTCTCCCGGACGCCAAGACCGGCTGCGGTCCCATGGGGGGGTTGGCTGCCCTGCTCGATCATGCGACGCCGCGTGCGGGGATACTACTCTCTTGCGATTTGCCTGCGCTGCGGGCGCCCATCCTGGAGCGTCTGCTCCGTACCGCCGAAGCCAATCCGGATGCCGACGTCATCGCGTTCAGGTCCCTTGAAGCGCCGTCGGTCCACGAGGCCTGCTGCGCACTCTACCACGGCCGGTTGCGGTCCGCGGTGGCTGATGCGCTTTCCAGCGGCGACACCAGTCTGCAGTCTCTGCTACGTCGGTCTCGCCTGTTCGAACTTATCCCCACGGCGTGCGAAGCTCGGGCGCTGCTGGACATTGACACCCCGGGTGACCTCGAACTTCTGGGCGAGGAGACCTGTTGACGCGATCATCCCGGGGCAACCGATTCGCATGCTGCCGGACGCGGTGCGAACTCGGACCTCAAGTCGGATCGGCTGGACGTGCGTTACGCCGGATATTCGGCGAGGCGTCGGGATCCAGCAGCCCACGATAGCGGGCTCCGCAGTAGGTGCATACCCAACTGAGAGGAGTCTCGCCAGTCGTCGCCCGGCGAAGAGGGAGGGGCAGGTCGCACTCCACGCAACCGCCCACGCGCCCGGCCACCGCGTCGATCAACTGGTCGATCCTCCACGGCTTGGAGACGTACCGGTCGACGCCCAGAGACAAGAAATCAGCCCGATGCGGGCCACTGCTGGTGCCCACGATGATCACATCCGGCCGCGAGTGCCGGATGGCCTCGATGGATGACGCGGTACTGGCAGTGGCCAGGTTGTAGTCATGGACTACGACACAGATTCCTTTATCCCTGGCCAGCAGGCGCTGGGCTCCCGTCGGGTCGGCCACGGCGTAGCAGCCGGCACCAGCCCCCTCGAGAAGAGCGACGGCTGCACGTCGCACCATAGTTTCATCGTCGACTACCAGGACCCGCCCGTCGATTGGCCAGCGCGAGGCGTGGTGACCACTCGTACCCAGGACGATATCGACCAAGGAACGGTCGAAGCGCGGGCCTTCGCTATCAGGTTGAAGCACGACCAGGCGACCACCATCGGCGCGCAGCGGTTGTGAACGCAGGCTCCATTCTACGGGGTGCTGCCCGTGCGCCGTGGCTGAGATCCAGTCTTCAATAGCCAGGTCAAGATCCGGTAGGTCTGCTGCGCCAAACACGTCGGTCAGACTCGTTGCCTTCGCTCCCGCCGCCGTTTCGGATAGCAGAGCTTTCGCCGCGGCGTTCGCAAACAGAATGGTCCCATCGGACCCTACGTCCATGAGGGGCAGCTCGGTTCGAGCTTCCGGTGTTTTCCTGGAGGCGCTGGCGCGCCTGATGGCGGTGCGGAGGCGATCAGCCCCAAATGGTTTTTCGATGAAGTCGATCTGGGTTTTATGGGCTTCGTCCTGCAGGTCGCCGGACGGAAACCCGGTGATGAGAATGGTCTCGACATCAGGGTGGACGGCGCGCAGGGCTCGGGACACGTGCAATCCATGCAGGTGATTGCTGAGCATCCAATCGGTCACCAGTACATCCGGACAATAGCGCGCTCCCAGGTCAATCGCCTCACGGCCGCAAGTGGCGGTCCGTGTTTCGTGACCATCCTGCCGGATCGCAGCCTCGAGTTGGCGCAGATATGCCTCCTCGTCATCAACGATCATCACCCGCGACATCCTTGCCTCCTCCCTGCGCTGACTGAGCGGAGCTGCCCGTGGCGAACATGGACCAACACAGGCGCGCCCATGATAGGGACGATATGGGGCTGACAGTATGATCTACACATGCAACTAGGGCAATAGGGAAGTCACTTTAAAGTAGTAAGTGGAGAAAAAAGACCGGGGCGTCGGGCCAGTGCCTTCCACGGAGACGAGGGCTACGTGGTGTGAACAGGAGGTGTCGTGTGGACGTCCCCCCGGACGACGGAGCTGTCTCGCCCCGCTCTGCGCCAAGAGTGCTGGGATCAGGCTGGTATGCTCGAGGGGAGATACAGGGCGATGGAGGACCGTGCATTGGATCCAGGACGTGCCATGCACAACGCTATGTGAGCAATGGACTTACATACGCGCGCAGGATAACGCCCGACTTGGGTGCCAGGATCCGTCCCTGGCGCGAGCTCGCTCCCCAAGGGTGTCAACCCGTGCCGAAGTCCACTTTAGGGACCGCTTGGGCCGCTTCCGCCACCTCGAAGTACTCGGCAGGCTCGACCCCTGCCCAACCGGCCACCATGCGGCCAAAGAAGCGGCGACAGTGGGTGTTAAGCAGTTTGACGGCGTCGTTGTAGCGCTTCCGCTCGACAGAGATGCGGTTCTCCGTGCCCTCCAACTGTGCCTGCAGAGTCATAAAGTTCTGATTGGCCTTGAGTTGCGGATACGCTTCTCGAATCACCAACAGGCGGGAGAGTGCGGATTCCAGCACCCCTGCGGATTTGACCTTCTCCGCCCGACTGGAAGCTCCGGTGTACGCAGCCCGGGCTTGGGCAACATTCTCGAAGACCTCCTTTTCGTGCGTGGCATACCCCTTCACCGTCTCCACCAGATTGGGGATCAGGTCAAACCGGCGCTGTAACTGGTTCTCCACCTGTGCCCAGCGTGCGTCCACGCCCTCCGACAGGGCGATCGACTTGTTGTACCCGCTGATCGCACACCCGCCGACGATAAGGATGGGTAACAGCAGCAACGCCAATACGAACAACACCTTGCCCGCCACCGATCCGCCACCTCGACCGTTCATAAGCTCAGCTCCACAGGCTGCGCAGAACGCAGCCGTTCCCGTATTAGAGCGTCCACAGGCTCCACATTGCCTACCACCCGCCACCGGCACCACCTCCACCAAAGGATCCACCCCCTCCGCCAAACCCGCCGAACCCGCCTCCGCCGAACCCGCCAAAACCTCCGCCGAACGATGACCGCCGGTGCGAACCCATACTCATACCGAATAGCAGAGGCAACGCCCAACCGCCCAGCCCGCGTTGGCGCCCCCTCGAATTGAAGATCAGTACCAGTATCAACATAGGGAGGACCGCCGAGCACAGACCCCCAGAAGCGCGACGCATCTTGCGCCGGGCATCGGCTGGGGTGCTTCTGGCCCGCTGGGGGGCCTGCAGGCCGGAGATGCTGATTCCGTAGTGCTGGGCCAGAGTATCGGTAATCTCCAGGGTGGCTAAGGCCAACCCTTCGCCAAACTGGCCGCGGCGGAAATAGGGCACGAAATACGCGCGGGCTATGCTATCGCAGTACGCGTCCGGCAAAACGCCCTCCAGACCGTAGCCGACTTCGATGCGGTACTTGCGGTCTGCAACCGCTACCACAATCAATGCGCCGTTGTCCTCGCCTGCCTGTCCAACCTTCCAGGCTTCGGCGTGCTCCACGGCGAACTCTTCTAAGGGGATACCCTTAGTCGACTGAATGGTCAGCACCCAGACTTGTGCGGTCGTTCGGTGCTCGAGCTCGCGCAGATGTCCGTTGAGCCGCTGCTCGACCGCGGCGGGGATTACTCCTGCCAAGTCAGCTACAGGTGCGCTGGGCTGAGGCAGGACCTCAGCTGTCGCGGGTAAGACCACCGCAGCGAAGATTGCCAACGCCGGAGGAACTCTGCTCATTACACCGTAATCCCGTCAACGTGGTCCGCCAGCTCAATGATCCCGGTGTACAGGCTATCCAATGCCTGGAAGTCCACGTGCTTGACCCCAGCCAGGGCAGGCTTGAGCCCCGAGAGATCCACACCACATGCGGTGGCTGCGGACTGAGCGATGCCCGCCGCCGCGTCCGGTACCGGCTTACCGTGAAGCCAGAGCACCGCTCTGAGCAGAAGCATGGTCTGCTCCGCGGCAGCCCAGTAGATGTCCTCCATGGCCTGGGTACGCCCGCCGGCGGAGAGGATGCCCTGGCGAAGCTGGATCAGCTCGCGCTTGAACTCGCGCTCGAGTTGCAGGCGTACGTCCGCGCGGGTGAACTCCAGCGTGGAGAAGTAGTCCCTACCCAGGACACAGAGGTGCCGCCGCTGAATATCCAGCAGCTCCACCGGAAACACGTCCACCGAGGCGGTGATGTACTCGGGGGTCATCAGGAGCGGGGCCTGTATCCTCATGCGGCCCAGCGATGCTCCCTGGGCTCCCAGCTCGCGGACGAGCTCCAGGTCGAGCGGGTCCAGCACGACGACGCTCTGGATCTGCCCGGAAGGGCCACCTTCGCCGGAATCGGCGGCTGCACCAAACAAGGTGATCGCGAGCAGGCGGTCTACCGCCAGGGCCTGTATCAACGCCACGTATTCCTGCATCGGCCCCTGCAGACGGGCCGGTAATGTGCTGACCTCAGAAGGCACGTTCTGGTTCTCCCGTACTAGGCAGAAACAAGAGGACGATTTCGACGACGCGAGCAAGAAGCGCCGCCGCCCGCTACTCCGCAGGGTCGCGTAGCCTACCGGTCGGGCTTCCGCTTGTCGATTTCCGCCAACCGCCAACCCAGCCCCGGGTCCATGACAGTTTAGGCGGGCTGATGCGGCCCGCAGCGCGTCCATGTTGCCAACGCATCGAGCAGCCCCAACGGGGCGTCATAGATCAGCCCAGGGCAACGCCCTGGGGCTTCGTAACCGAGACAAACACAAGCCCTGAAAGGGCGGGATGGCCCGGTGGTCCGATTCACGCAGAGCTGCGGGGCATCCGAGCCGCGCCCGTCAGGAAGCGGTTTTTTCGCGGGAACGTTCGTCTCCGGCATCTCCGCTCCCTTACGGTCGCGGCTCGGTTCGGTAGACGCCCTCGGCACCCGCAAATACAACTCAATCGGAGCACTTGTTTCGCCCTTTCAGGGCTTACGTTACTTCGGGCAATCCCTCCCCAGGGCGTTACCCTGGGCTGTCATAGAGCGCCCTTTCAGGGCGACGAGGGCCATCCGCGCACGCAGACAATCGCTCGGCGACAGAACGCTGAGAAGCCCGCCCATACTGTTACGCACCCCACAGACCCTGTCACGTAGTCTTGAACCGCCCATCCGGGGGATTCCTTTTCCAGTCAGCCGGTGTCCTATCAGACCGGGAGCGCTCGCAGCATCGCGAAGCCGGCCAGGGACAAGGCTATGCCATAGCCAAGCACCCGCCAGATCACTCCAGGTGTCTTAGCCAGGGGCACACGCCAGAACACAATCTCACCGATGTAGTCTGCTCCCAACACGAGAACCAGCCCGGGAGCACAGATCAGCACTGAACAGGCCAGGAGCGTTAGGGTGCTGTCGGGATAGAGGGCTTCGATGACCAGGTCCATCAGCCCGGTCGGCGGTAGCGCCGCCCCAGGCCCACGTACCGGCTGTGGAGCGCTCCGTCCGCCAGCCAATAGTAGGAGGCCCGGCAGGACCAGCGGCACGCTACGAGCAAGAAACGACCACCAGCGCATTCCACAGATGTAAACCATGTGCTTCATCACCAGCTTCCGTCTCGGTCCAGGTGGATTCTGGCTGCCGCGCCCATCAGGTATACTCGCCGCGCGAAGCTTGTGCGCGTTATAATCGCGAAGGAAGACTTGAACGGCGTGAGGACTCCACGTGAAAGCTGCTTTGGCCCAACTCAACCCGGTTGTTGGTGACATCGATGGTAACACCGACAAGGTCATCGAGGCGATCGGCCGGGCCCGAACGGCGGGGCTGGACCTGGTCGTCTTTGCCGAGCTGGTGCTCACCGGGTATCCGCCGCGCGATCTGCTGCTCAAGGACCACTTTGTCGAGCGGAACATTCGGGCCTTGGCGTCGGTCGTCGCCGCGACCAGAGGAATCGCCGCCGTGGTCGGTTACGTCAAACCCAACGAGTCGGGCGGGGGCAAACCGTTGCGCAACGCCGCCGCAATCATCGTCGATGGAAAGATGGTTGGCGTTCACCGCAAAGCCCTGCTACCCATGTACGATGTCTTCGATGAGCAGCGCTACTTCGAGCCCGGACTCAACTTCGAGGTGCACAGCATCCCGACCCTGACGGGGACCTGCCGATTGGGGGTCACCATTTGCGAGGATCTTTGGAACAACCAGCAGTTCGCCGGTCAGCCGGTTTATCCGACCGACCCGGTAGAGACTCTGGCCAAGGCCGGTGCGGATCTGTTGGTCAATCTGTCGGCTTCACCGTACTGGTCCGGCAAGCAGGCCTTTCGGGCGGAGATCTTCGCCCGGCAGATCCGCGAGCACGGGATTCCGCTTCTCTACGTGAACCAGACCGGCGGTAATGATGACCTGGTGTTCGATGGCGGGAGTGCCGCCTTCGCCGCGGACGGTTCCATCATCGGGGCGGCGGCAGCCTTCGACGAGGACTTTCTGGAGGTCGATCTGGAGGTCACTAAGCGCAACCGGGTGACGTCCTATCCGGAGGGGGTGGCTGCGGTACACCAAGCTCTGGTGATGGGGACGCGGGACTACGTGGACAAGTGCGGTTTCGACCAGGTGCTCATCGGTCTGTCCGGAGGGATTGACTCGGCGGTCACCGCAGCCATTGCGGCAGAGGCGTTGGGACCGCAGCGGGTACACGGAGTCGCCATGCCCTCGCGCTACAGCAGCGACCACAGCCTTACCGATGCGGAGGCGCTGGCTGACCAACTGAAGCTCGACTACCGGGTGATCGAGATCGAGGGACCTCACGCGGCGTTGGAGGCGGTCGTGGCGGATCACTTCGGGGACACTGCTCCGGGGATCGCCGAGGAGAACATCCAGGCTCGGGTGCGCGGCAACATTCTCATGGCCCTCTCGAACAAGTTCGGGTGGTTATTGCTGACCACGGGCAACAAGAGCGAGCTGGCGGTGGGCTACTGCACCTTGTACGGCGACATGTGCGGTGGGCTGGCGGTGCTGAGCGACGTGCCCAAGGGTATGGTGTATCGCCTGGCGGAGTACGTCAACGAATCGGCGGAGCGCACACTGATCCCCCGGAACTGCATAACCAAGCCGCCCTCCGCCGAGCTCAAACCGGACCAGACCGATCAGGACACGCTGCCTCCGTACGACATGCTGGATCGTATCCTGGAGCGCTACGTCGAGCGCGAGCAATCCGTCAGCACGATCGTGGCCCAGGGTTTTGACGAGTCGATCGTGCGGGCGATCGCCCGCCTGTCGACCGCAACGAATACAAGCGCAAACAAGCCCCCGTGGGTTTGAAGGTGACGTCGCGGGCGTTCGGCACCGGTCGGCGCATGCCGATCGCGGCGAAGTACGCCTAGTGCTTTGTCAACCGTAGTTCTTCGGGTGGCATGGGCAAGCAGCAGCTTGCCCGTGCGCGTTGGTCTTCCAATGACACGGGCAAGCTGCTGCTTGCCCATGGCACCCGTTATTAGAGGATTGACGGAGCACTGGTGCCGTTTCCCGATAGGTAGTGTAGGTTTCGCCGGTCATTGTAGCGGCCGGCGGGGACGCCGGCCGCTACTGGTGCGGCGGCGGACCTGCCCTTGAAGCCGATCCGGCGGCGCGGTATACGACCACGTATGAAGGCTACATCCAACAATCCCGTTCTTGAATCCGCGGTGCGGCAACCTCTTGGCGTTGTCCAGTCTGGTGGGTGCAGCGGCGTCGTCGGTCCAGCCCAGCCGTGGCTGGTGGGTGCGGCGCTGTTGTGTCTGAGTGTGCTCTCTTCCGGTTGCCTGCCCGCCGGCCCCTCTCCGCACCAGATCGAGCTGGAAAAGCAGATCGGGCAGCTCAGCTACGACAACGAGATGCTGGGTCGGAAGCTCGCCGAGCGCGATACTGCGGCTGAGGCTTTGCGGGCGCGGCTGGCGGAGGCGCTCGATCTGCCGGTGGATATTCATTCGCGCCTCTTCACCGTGCGCCGGCTGGAGATCGCCAGCCTGACCGGGGGGGCGGACTACGACGGTCAGCCGGGGGACGACGGGGTCACCGTCTACCTGACGCCCAGGGATCGGTATGGCGATCCGGTGAAAGCGGCGGGGGAGATCGAGGTGTTCCTCTACGACCTGACCAAGCCGGGTGATCCGCGCGAGCTGGGCCACTACGTGATCAACGAGTTTGGCGAGCTGAGTAAGGTGTGGCACAGCGGGTGGATGACCAATCACTATACGATCAAGTGTGAATGGCCGCCCGGAGTTCTGCCGCCGACTTCCCGCGAGGTGCAGGTTCGGGCGACGTTTCTGGATTGGCTCACCGGCGAGAAACACGTCGCCACTCAACTGGTCGAGGTGGACCTGCTCGCCCCGGGCCAACCACCGGAGTAAGCCCGCGGGGATCGAGTACGCCCGCAAGCCCTTACCGGACGGTCGGGTTGATTCGGGCGGAGCCACCCTTCCTCTCAAGTCTTGACGCCCGCGCAGCCGACCGATAGGTTCAAAAGGGTGGGAGCGGCTGGCGTTTGGGGCGCCGGCGCCTCGCTTGCGGCGACCTTCTGCTGGGAGTCAGGATACGATGGGAGCACGAGTGCATACCCGCCACCCCTGGGGTGATGCCGCGGTTCTGCTGGCGGGTCTGCTTCTGCTAACGTTAACGGTGTGCAGCGATTCGGACCGGAAGGAGTCCGCGGATCGACCGAAGTCGGATCCCCCGGTGGAGTCTGTTGCGTCCCCAGCGAGTCGTCCGAACGTGCTCTGGGTGGTATGGGATACCGTCCGGGCCGATCGGATGAGCCTCTACGGCCACAGCAAGCCGACCACGCCCCTGCTGGAGGAATGGGCGAAGGGTGCCAGGGTGTACGACGATTGCACCTCCACCGCTTCATCCACCACGCCGTCACATGCGGCGATGTTCACCGGGTTGCTGCCCAGCGAACACCGGGCCAACAACCAGCACAGCCACCTGGACGACGAGCTTACCACCGTCGCCGAACGGTTCCAACAGACCGGGTACCAAACCTATTTGTTCTCCGCGAATCCGCACATCTCCAGCACGGAGAACTTTCAGCAGGGTTTCGACGTGACCGAGCATCCGTGGGACCCGCAGTACTTCTCCGAGGCGTTGGAGATCGTTCGCGGCAAGATCTCCGAGCGGGACCGCAGCAGCGACCTGCCCCAGAAGCTGCGCGACGCCAAGTCTAAACCGTGGAACATCAAGGCGTGTGGCGAGTTGACCCAGCGGGCCGCCCTGGACTGGCTGGGGCGTCGCGGTTCGACCCAGCCGTTCTTCATGTTTTTGAACTATATGGAAGCCCATCGGCCGTTCATTCCGGAGGAAAAGTACCGCCGGCGGGTGATGACTCCGCAGCAGGTCGACCGTTCCTATGAGATCGACCGTTCGTGGATACCGATGTGGAGCTATTGCTTCAGGATGCGCGAGTACAGCTCCGAGGAGCTGGAGGTCATGGCGGCTACGTACGATGCGACGCTCGCCGAGCTGGACGAGTTGTTTCACAATCTGCTGGGGGCGCTCGAGGCCGCCGGTCACCTGGAAGACACGATCATCGTGCTGACGTCCGACCATGGGGAGCATCTCGGCGAGCACCATCTGCTGGACCATCAGTACACCCTGTACAATCCGGTGCTGCGCATGCCGTTGGTGGTGCATTATCCGAAGCGGTTTAGTCCCGGGCGCGACGGTCGGCCGGTGGTCAACTTCGATCTGTTTCCGACGCTGCTGGAGTTGGCCGGAATCGATCCGCCCGCGGGCTGGACGTCGCGGGCGGTCAGCCTGTTGAGTGCTCCGGAAACGCGCTCGCGCGTGGCGGAATACCCTGCGGCGTTGGCTCCGCCGTTCAACGCCGTGCAGATGCAATATCCCGATTTCAACCCCCGTCCCTGGCAGCGTACCTTGCGGGCGCTGCTCAGCGGAGACTACAAGTATATCTGGGCGTCCGACGGGAATCACGAGCTGTACAACGTGCGGCAGGATCCCGCCGAGCTGCAGAATCTCGCCGGCCGTTCCGCGCAAGCCGAGCGGCTGGCAGCCGAGCTGGAGGCGATCGTAAAAACGATGAATCGACCAGCCGGCGCAGCTCAGCCGACCCGCCCGCTCAGCCGTGAGGAGCTGGAGCGGCTGGCGGCCTTGGGGTACGTGGATCTACCGTCCGCAAGCAGCAATGCCGCTGACCCGGCAGACGACTCTGACGAGCAGTGATCGTGGGAGCGGCTGGGTGAAAGATGCCCCAGCGGCCAGCCCCAACTTCTCTTGAACCGGCGGGCGCGTGCAGATGGCTGAGCGATTCCGCGTTGCGCCGTCCGGTGCTTCTCGTCACCCACAAGGGGTGACGCTACATTCATGATCGCCCCGGAAGTCGTCAGACCGTGCCTAGTACTCGTAGGCTCCCATGTCCACCTCGGCGGGCGTTCCGGTGATCCGCGGGTTTCCGTCGAGGTCCCAGGGAAGCTGCTCGACGGTATTGCTGTCGCCATCGATGTCGGCGAAGTCGTCGGGGACCGCGCCGGTGTTCCCCTGGTCGATGACCGGGGATCCTCCGGTGAGCCGGAAGTCGTCGTCGAGCGTTCCGGCGATGTCGTCCAGGCCGCCAGGATCAGCCAGGGCCGGGTCAGAGCCGGTGTTGCCCGTTCCGCCGAGCGCGCCAGTCCAGCCCTGGAGGCAACTGTAGTCTACGGCTGTCGAAGTTCCGGCTGCGTTGGTTAGCTGGGCCGACTCGTCGGTTCCGCCGGCGTCGCTGTTGCCCCAGAGGATTGAGTTCACCAGGGTCAACGTGGCGGCGTTCTTGTTGTAGATGCCTCCGCCGTCCGAGCCGGAATGGTTCAGGCTGAACGTGCAGTTGATCAACACGGGCGTGCTGGAGTCGTTGTTCATCCCGCCGCCGGCGGCGTTGAAGGCGTCGTTGCCGCTGAATCCGACGTTGATCAGGGTGGGACTCGCCCCCAAGTTCACCATCCCGGCGCCGTTCTTGGCTCGGTTGCCGAGGACAGTGCAGTTGATCAGGTTTCCGTCACCACCGTCGTTGAGGATGCCCGCACCGCGGTTGTTGGGGTTCGTACCGTCCGCGTTGCCGCCGGTGATGGTGAATCCATCCAGGACTGATGCGTCGCTTGTACTGTCCATGCGGACGACGTGGTAGCTGTTATCCGAGACGTTGCCGAAGCCGGGGGTGTCGTCCCCATTGAGGTCGCCGCTGAGAACGGTGGGGTTGGCTACGTAGTCTCGCTGGTCAAGCCCGGTCTCGAACCCCGCAAAGCCGCCGTAGATCGGCACGTCGGGGGGGAGCTGGAAGCCGGCGGTGCGGTCCCCGCCGGGACCGGCGGGGGTGTAGACTCCTGCCGCCACCCAGATGCGGTCGATGGGCAGGGCCGCCGCCAGGGCGCCGTGCAAGTCCGTATAGGCGCTCTGCCAACTTGATCCGTCGTTGTCGCCACCGGCGTCCGCATCGACGTAGATGATCCCGGGAACGTCGAATGCGCTCTGGAATCCCCGGTGGTCCATGAGATCGACGTCGCCGTCTTCGTCGAAGTCGAAGACGTCGAGGCACCTTTGGGTCGTGGTCGGGAGCGTCGGGCTGGGGGCGGTCCCGGGGCCGGCCAGGCAATCCGCGAAGTCGGGATAATCGTCCAGATTGACGCGGGTGTCGTCGTCGAAGTCGCCTTTCACCGCCGCGAGGGGCCAGCGCTTGAATGCGGCCTGATGG
>JAAEQG010000153.1 GCA_024231775.1 bacterium | reverse complement strand
CGCCTGGTCAAACCCCTCCGGCCCCAGGTCGCGGGCCGCGGCGAGGCTCCGGGCGGCGTCGAGGGCGGCGTCGCGATCCATGGAGAGCTCCAGGGTCACCAGCGGGAACGCGCGGTCGAAAAACGCGACGGTGAACCAGCCACAGGCAACCGTCACGAGGACGAATGCGATCCAGAATGCCGGCTTGCGGAACATGAGTACCTCCTTTGCTGACCCCGATACGGGGATGGCGCTGCGAATGATAACCCCGTTCCGGCCGTTTGTCCCGCCCGGGCTCCTCCTGGTTCCCGGCGCGCCTGGCGGTCGCGACCTTCGGGCCCGCGGAGCACGGTGCCCCGCTCCGTTTTGATGCCACTCCATTCCCTAAAGTTACATCTCACCAGACCAAAACAGCAATTCATTGACCTAAACCAACAGCGCATGGGCTGCGACTCGGATCCTGTCCGCCGTGCCCCTGCTTCCCGCAGAAGCCGCAAAAGGAGCAATTTGGAAGAAGCGGCATGTCGGACGCGGGGTTATCCTGCCGCTCACAATCCACCTGAACCCACGAAGGAGGAAGCTATGTGGGAACGAGAGAGACGTAACCCCGCCTCGGTGGCTCTGGTCGCCGCGGCCCTGATTCTGACCATCGCTTGGGGCGTCCCGACGGCGGGCGCATCCGAGCCCCCCGAGTTCACCGTGACCATCACCCCCGGCCAGCCGGTGATGTTCGACGGCCTGCCGGCCAGCTTCACGGCCACCACCAATCCGCCCGGCTTCGAGCACCAGGTCCAGTGGTGGGCCGTCACCCGCTGGGGGACGGTGCAGCCGGACCGGGGCCAGGGGCAGATGTTCATCACCGTGTTTTACAACACCTTCCTCGATCCGATGGCCGAGCAGTGCCAGTGGGTGGTGGTGCGCGCGGGGGATCCGGACTGGAAGGAGTTCGCGGAGTGGAAGCAGTACACCGAGCCCGACTGCATCCCGGACATCTCGGTGCCGGCCGGCGACGACTGCCTGGACACCGATCCGTGCAGCGCCAAGTCGTCCTTCTGCACGGATCCTCTCCCCCAGGACTTCTTCGGCGCCGGCTCCGAGCAGTGGCGGGGGGAGTTCTACTTGCAGGGCGACGAGGAAGAGGAGGACGACACCATCATCGAGCGGCTCGACAGCATGTCCTTCACCGGCCTCGACATCCAGGACATCCAGGTCAAGCTGACCAAGCTGAGGCTGGTGGGTTGCGAGAACATCACCGTGGTATACGACGACGAAACCGAGAAGGAGTTCGAGGTCCGGGTCGACGAATCGGACTTCTCGCCTGAAACAGGCGAGATGAGGGTCGAGCGCATCGACGATTTCGGCGGCGGCTTCGAGTCGAACTTCCCGGTCGCGGTGAAGTACACGTTCACCGACGTGGAAGACTCCGAGAATGAGTTCGTCCTCGACACCGGCGACCCCGAGAGCGGGATCGATCCGATCTATATGCGCACCGTGGATCAGGTCCCCTGGGTGGCGCAGCTCCAGGAAGGGATCGAAGCCAAGGTCTGCGGCACCAACTTCGTCCCCGGCGTGCGCAGCCAGGGCAACGGGGGCGGCGGCGGCGGCGGCGGCGGTCCCGTCCGCCAGTGCTGCAAGGTGATCCAAAGCCATCGCAATCCGGAAAAGACCCATTCACACGATCACATCGTCAAGCAGAAGTGCCAGGTCTGCCCGGATGGAGCCTGCTACAAGCCGGACACACTTGCGTGCCGGCAGGTGCTCCCTGACAGTTGCACCGCCGAAGGCGAGGTCTTCATGGGCGAGGGCACGAGCTGCGACGACCGAGACGGCGATGGCCTGCCCAACTTCGCCGAGTACAATGACTGCTGCAAGGCGGACCAGGTGGCGCAGGACGCCTTCGCCGCGCTGTCGAGCCCCTGGGATAACGATACCGACGGCGACGGCGTCAACGACGGCGACGAGATCCTCCAGGACCGGGATCCCTGCACCCCCGAGCCCTGAGGCTTGTGACTTCCCGCTGAGGGCGAGGGGAGGCCCCTCCCGTCCTCAGCCCACGTCGTAGGGGCGGCCCTCCGTGGCCGCCCCTTCTCCATACTTACAATATTAGGAGCAGCAGGAGCCACAACACGATGAAGACCGCGCCCATGGTGTTGGCAATTGCCGCTGGATTGCTTGGCGTAGGGACCGCTGTTGTGTTTGGGCCCTCTCACACAACCCATGGCATCGTCATTCCCATCTTGGCTGGGTTGGTCGCGTTCGGCGCGATTGGAGCGACGTCAGCCGTCGTTCCATCGTTTCAGGACCGGAGGAATCTCGCGCTCACTTCTTGCGCCGCCGGCCTGGCCGCCTGTGGTTTTGTAGGCCTCATGTCGATAGGTCCGCCGGCGTTGGTAGCCGCGTTCTTACTCCTACTCTGCGCAGTCATGAACGGACCGTGGGCTTGGCGCAGGTTGATCGGCGGCGCCGCGGTGTTCCTGGCCGTCTCGTTGGTCGTGTTCTCGATTCTCTTTGTTGCAGCCACTCGTATCGGCGTCCGGAAAGTGGGGGTCCCTCAAGACACCCAAGTGGCCGGGGCATTCCAGAGGGTCGACTACGCGGACGCGTTTCGGATCGAGCTTCCACGTGATTTCGCCGGTGACATTGATGAAGTGGCAAGAACCGTGGCGGCATCGATGAGACCTTCCTGGTTGAAGGATGGGTCAAAAGACCGTGAGGTTCGACCTCCCCTTCAGCCCGGGTCCTCAGTCGGCCACTGGCCGGTGTTTCAACGGTCCAACGATGAAGTCGTCCTCGGGTTGGAGAGGAGCTTCATTGACCTACGCCTGTCGATTCTCCTGCGAGATGAGACGACCCATATGAGCGTCACAGCGACAACTGTCGCGCGGTACAACAACTGGATTGGAGTGGTTTACTTCGTGCCGGTTCGGTATGGGCATCAGATTGTTTTGGCCGACACGATGCGAAAGACGAAGGCGTCGTTGGATGCCAGATCGAAGGCGGGGAAAGATTCGGCCCGTTCAGAGCGCACTTCGGCCCGCATAGAGCGCACTTCGGCTCGTTTAGAGCGCGTTTCGACCCGTTAGACCGCGCCTGGGTCGAAGCCGCACTAACCGCGGCCCCAACAGATCGAAATCCGGGCGAGCTGGTCGGGATATTCGTATATTGCTATTCCTCATTCGAAAATACTCTCTCGTCATTCTCAGGTTTGGGAATCCGTTACCAGAATTGAGAAT
>JAAEQG010000152.1 GCA_024231775.1 bacterium | reverse complement strand
GCTGCGGGCACCCCGACCGGTACCGTCCAGATGGGCTCACCGTCGAAGTCGTAGGCCGAGAGATTGCCTCCGGCGTAGAGCCAGACGCGGCGCCGCCCGGCGTCGACGGCCACGTCCTGGGCACCGCCGGCGGGCAGGGCCGCGAGCAAGGCGCCGTCGCGGGTGCCGAGTTGCCGCACCTGCGCGGCACCTGCCACCCAGAGCATCCCGTCCGGATCCGGCTCGGTGCGTTGCGCCAGACTGGCGAGGTTCCAGAAACTCACGACGAGTCCTGCGAAGACGATCGCGCTGGTCGTATTCTTGACGGATTTCATCCCCTTCTCCCTATCGGTTTCCGAACCGTCTGCGGACGGCGGTTCGAGTTCTTGGCTCGGTGAGATTAACACTTAAGGGCGCGCTCAAGAATAACTTCCCATTCTCGGGTTCAGATTTGCGCCGGATTCGGTCGATCGTCGGGAGCAAAACCGCAGGACTAGCAGGAATACTGCTGTCTTAGGGCATAATAGCATATCTCTATCCTAGAGCCCGCTGCCGAACGGCTCCAGCCTTCGCTGTCCGTGCCCGGTCACCGGTCTCCCAGGCTCGGCGATTCCGTAATGGGAGATGGTGGCTGGGAGCGCAGGCGTCTCGCCTGCCCTTTCGGTCCTGTCCCGGGCCCAGCGCAGCGACCGCAGCCCCAGACCCGCCGGCACCTCGAAAATCCAT
>JAAEQG010000151.1 GCA_024231775.1 bacterium | reverse complement strand
TGATGCGGCACTGAGGACGGTGGGACTCGAACCCACGACAAACGGCTTAAAAGGCCGCGAGCACCGCACGGAACCAACGCAACAGCAAGAGCTTACGAGCACACCCGCGAACGCTTGTACCAACGCTTGTACCAAAACGCCAGAATCTCCGCACGCTGACCACGTCGAGACACCCGACGCCGGACCCGTCGGTGAGCACTTCGCCGAAGCGGTTGCCATGTTGGCACGGCTGCCGCTGACGGACGCCGAGCGGGCTGAGGCGGTGCGCCGGCTGCTGGCTAGGGGGGAAGGGGCATGAAATCTCTGTGTTCTGTGCGCACTTGACCATGCGGCTAGCGGCGCGCACGTGCCGTGCGAAATGGAACTTTTTCAGGGGGTGAGCGATGAAGGGCAGACGACCGACATCGAACAGGCTGAAAGCGCTACGGGGCAGCGAGAAGCGGTATCTTCGCAACAGCCCGAAGCCAGAATCAGGGACGCCGACTTGCCCAACGTGGTTGGGCAGGGAAGCAAAAGCCGAGTGGCGGCGTGTCATGCCGGAGCTGACGCGACTCGGTATGGTCTGCGGACTGGATCGGGGCGTATTGGTCACATACTGCCAGACGTGGGCGCTCTGGCGTGAGGCTGTGGCCGTCATCGCGAAAGAGGGGATAACCAACCAGACAAATGACGGGCTCCGTAAGCGTCACCCGGCGTGCGCGATTGCGTCCGACGCATCGAAGACGCTGCTCCGGCTGGCTGGTGAACTGGGGTTGACTCCGCTTTCACGGCAACGGTTGGACTTAGTGCCGGAACCGGCCGCGGAGAACGACTTCGAGAGATGGAAACGCGGCCGTGACGAGGCGCGGTGCTCGGGCAGTTGAGCGGCGGCGGGCCTGCGGGTCCTTCCCAGCTCAGGGCGGGAGTGCGATACGGGAAGCCCCGCTTTTCACACACAGAGGCTGCCCAATTGTGGCCGCGCAGTGCCGTTGCGGGCGCGTCTAAGCGACTCTCGCGGAGCGATTGTGCTGCGGGACGTCCGATCGGCGTAACGTGGCATAGAAGCATTCTCTGGCGTTTTTTAGCGAGAAACGATATGGCGTCCTTACGAACCAAACCCGAACCGATCACATCCCAGCGCGAACTTGCACGGTTGCTGGGTTGGCCTGGCACAACTCTGCGTGGCCGACTGGGGGATCCAAGCTGTCCGATCCCCCGTCGTGGGCCGTGGCCGGCGTGGGCGGTGGATGCGCTTGAACGCTGGGCGGCGTTGCGATACCCGGAACCGAGTGCTGATGACGACGCGGCGATGGCCACGGGTGGCACGTCGCCGGAGCTGGAGCGATGGCGCCGCGCCCGGGCGGCGCTGGCGGAACTGGAGTTGGCCCAACGTCGCGGGCAGGTGTTGCCCCGCGATCAGGTTCGGGAGCTTCACAGCCGGATGGCGGGCGTGATCCGGGGTGCGTGCGATCGAATCCAGCGGGAGTACGGCGACGGCGCGTTCGATGTGCTGGACGAAGCCTGGACAAGTGCCGCGGCGATGCTGGACCGGTGGTTCGAGGAGCATGCGCACGTACGGGAAACCCCTAGCGCATTGCCCTGACGGGTAGTGCGGGCGGGTTGTATCAGCAATGACAATTCGCTACGCTATCTGTACAAGTTGCGGTGGCTGCACGGGAGGCAACCCCCGTCGAACAAGTTGTGAATACGGCAGAGAGAGACGCTTTCGGGTGGGCTCTCTTCTCGTCTCTTGACCACGCGGGGCGGTCGAGGAAACGTCGGTTAGACCGGATCAAGAGAGGACATCATGAAAACGAGCGTATGTGTCTGCTTGGTGGTGGGGATCGTGGTTGCGACGGTCTCCGGCATGCGGGGAGACACGCCGGTGGGCGGGTTGATCTGTAGCGACACCACCTGGAACCTCGCGGGAAGTCCTTATATCGTAACCGGGGGCGGAATCGTCGTCGGCTGCGACGCCACGCTGACCATCGAGGCTGGCGTCGTGGTCAAGTTCGACGCTGAGCTGTCGAGCATCGTCGTCGGCTCCGCCCCCTGGGGCGGCGGAACACTTGTCGCTCGGGGGGCCGAGGAATCGCCCATTGTTTTCACGTCGAACGATCCATCACCGGCTCCCGGCGATTGGAGCCGCATCCACTTCAGCGACTATGCCACCGATGCCACTCTTGACGAAGGTGCTTACGTCTCCGGCTGCATCCTGGAGCGCGTCATCGTCGAGTACGCAGGATATGGCGACTATCCGGCCGTCTTCGCGGAGAAGTCGTCGCCGTTCCTGGACTACTGCGAAGTCCGGCACAACGCTTACCGTGGCATCGAGCTGAACGGGAGGGATGCCCCAGCCGTCAACATCGAGCACTGCGAGGTCTGGGACCACCCGCAACGCGGAATCTATATCCGGTATGGATCAGCCCACCGCCTGCTGTACAACAACATTCACGACAACGCTGGGGGAGTCTACCTCCGCGAAGCGGGCTCAAACACGCTGACCGGGAACACCATCATGGGCAATACGGCGAGTGACGACGGCGGGGGAATCCGGTTCTACTACAGCGATGGCAACACGCTGACCGGGAACATCATTACGAATAACCATACTTCCGCTGGCGACACTGGCGGGGGAATCTACTTCTCCTCCGGCGGCAGCAACACGTTGACCGGGAACAGCATCACGGGCAACACCGCGGGTGGCATCGGCGGGGGAATTCGGTTCGACTCCTACAGCGGTAGCAACACGTTGACCGGGAACAGCATCGCGGGAAACACGGCGGGTGGCAGCGGCGGGGGAATCTACTTCGACTCCTACGGCGGTAGCAACACGTTGACCGGGAACAGCATCACGGGCAACACGGCGAGTTACGATGGGGGGGGAATCTACTTCTACTGGCACGGTGGGAACACGTTGACCGGTAATACCATCAGCGACAACACTGCGAATGGCGAGGGAGGCGCAATGTATCTCCTCGGCAGCGACGATAACACCCTTTCGTCCAACACCATTACGAATAACCATACTTCCGCGGGCGAAACCGGCGGGATCTACGTGACCAATTACACGCAGTGGCTCTCCCTCGAAGGTGATCCTGCAGCGGGAACGTTTAACTGCATCTGTGGGAACGACGGGTATTGGATATACAACGATAACCCCTTCGATGCGAGCGGGTACTACGACATCGACGCGCGCTACGTGAAGTGGTGCACGGACGATACGGACGAGATTCAGGAGGGAATCTGGGACTACTTCGAGGATGGCACCAGATCCTTCGTTGTCTGGTATCCGTTTGTGAGTCCGGGCGACCTGGACCTCGACGGCGACGTTGACCTTGCGGATTACGCCGAATTCGCCGTGTGTTTCGCCGGGCCCGGTGGCGGTATGTCGCCCGGATGTGACGCCGCCGACCTCGACTGCGATAACGACGCGGACCTGCTCGACTTTGCCGCGTTCCAGGCGGCGTTCACCGGCCCGCGGCCGTAGGGGTTCACCTACTGTAACCAGGCGCCGATGCTAGCCGAGCCGTCAACTGAACCGATCACGGGGTTCTCCACTGCCGGGGTGGCCCGTTCTTGTGCGCTGGGTTGGGGGTGAGCGGACGCCCGGAGTCCAGCTAGAGGGGGCGCTGCGTGCGTCCGGGGTGACTGACACCATTCACACAATGGGTTGGACTGGTGCGACCGGAACGAGCGGGTGACGACGCGCTCGAAGGCCCGGCCGGCGCACGCTGACCGGTGCTGACCCGCGGAATGCGATACTGAGGACGGTGGGACTCGAACCCACGACAAACGGCTTAAAAGGCCGCTGCTCTGCCGACTGAGCTACGTCCCCACGCAGAGTCTAACACCTGCCGTCCTGCTTTCA
>JAAEQG010000150.1 GCA_024231775.1 bacterium | reverse complement strand
TGGATGCGCCCCTTTCGCGGCTGCACATCGATCGCGCGGTTCACAACGGTGCCGTTGAGGATGACGGTTATCTCTTTGCCCTCGACGATGCACTCGACCCGGTTCCATTCGCCCACGGGTTTCTCGACATCCTGACGGCCGCGATAGTCCTTTACGTCCTGCCAGTCCGGGTCGCGTCCGTACCAGTTGATGCGTCCGCCGTGGATGGTGGCGGGCTTGCCCTGGGCATCGAAGACGTGGCAACTGCCCTGCATTTCGGGGGCAACGGGGCAGGTCATTGCGAAGCGATCCGAGCCGTCGCCCACCACGAGCAGGTCGCCGGTACCGCCCTCGATCATTTGGCACTCGATGGCGTGCATCCAAACGCCGCCATAGGCGCCGTCCTCGCCCGTGGAGTGCACCAAGATACCGCTGTCTCGGGCCCTGTCAGCACGGGGTGCGTGGGTGATAGCACCCCACTTGAACTCGACGATGAGGCGGTAGTTGGCGTATTCCTCGGCCGACGTGATGCAGCCCCACTCCTCGCCCGAGATACGGAGTACGCCGTCATTGACGGTGAAGACGCCGCGGGGATCCGCGTCGCGGCCGCGATCTCTAAGGAAGGTGTACCATCCCGTGAGATCTTGCCCGTTGAACAAAGCCACCGTCTCCGCGGGCGCAGCGCCGGCCTCGTTCGCGCTCACGAGACACACACTCAGCAAGAGTCCTAGCATAATCGAAGCCCTCCGTGGCGCGCCCATCAGGTCAGGTTGATGGTGATGACTTGGTCGGTCAAGAGGCCCAAGA
>JAAEQG010000149.1 GCA_024231775.1 bacterium | reverse complement strand
TCTGTCAGGAAGTCTGCCCGTACAATCAGAAATCATCGGCGGAGGCGGCTCCGGACTATGCTGTCCGTCCACCAGCGCCGCGCCCCGCGCTCGAAGAGATCGCCGGGTGGACCGAGGACGACTACCGCGCTTCACTGGCGGGTAGCGCCGTCAAACGGGCCACCCTGGCCATGCTCAAGCGAAACGCCGCCATCGCCCAGCACAACCACCGCCGCCCCTGATCCACCAGCCTCCGCATTCGTCAGCGTCTACGACGAGACGCCAGCAGATCGCCTAGCTCCACCAAGCCCAGCAATCGAGCCGATCCTGCGTAAGCTATTGCCCCCGCGACAACGCACCCCGCCACCTGCACGCCCGGATGGAATCCTTCCCATCGCTCCGGACCGATCAGCCAACTCGGCAAGAGCACCGCCACCACCAACACGCCGGTCGACACCACGATCCGCCAAACCCCTGAGAGAATCCACCGACCACCCAGCAGCGGCAGCCGTCGAGACAGGATCACCATCAACCACCCCGCCTGCAGCACCGCACAGACCCCCGTAGCCAGGGCGACTCCGGCTTCTCCCATCCGCCGAACCAGAATCAGGTTCAACACCAGATTGAACAGGACGATGACCACACCCACCCGCGCCGGCGTACGACTGTCCTTGAGCGCATAGAGGGTCCGCACCAGGATGTGCTGCAAGAAGTACGCCCAAACCCCCGCGCTATAAAACACCAACGCCCGCACCGCCCGCACGGTGTCCGCCGAATCGAATTGACCACGCTGAAAGAACGCCTGTATCAGCGGTGACGCCACCAGGCACAGCCCCACCGCGGAGGGCACGCCGATGAACAGGCTCATGCGCACACCCTGAGCGCACGCCCGCGACAAACCCGCCATGTCGCCCGCCGACGCCCGAGCGGACAGCAGCGGGAAGATCGCCGTAGCCAACGCGATTCCCATCACCCCCAGGGGAAGATGATAGAAGTACTGCGCGTAGCCCAGAATCGCCGGGCCGCGACCGTCGGGGACGAACCACAACGCAATCAGCGAATCCGCCAGCGTGTTGATCTGCACCGCGGACATGCCCACGATCGTCGGAGCCATCAGCGCTGCAATCTTGCGCACTTCCGGATGACGCCAGGCGAGTGAGTACTGCGGCCGAAAGCCAGCCCGGCGCAACACCCCCAGCAACATCACCACCTGGGCAACGCCACCGCACAACACCCCGCCGCTGATGACGTAGAGCAGATCACGGTCACCCAACCCCAGTCCCCAACCGCCCACGCCGGCTGACGCGATGATGAACAGGTTCAGCAGAACGGGAGCGAACGCCGGCGCCGCAAACCGCCCCAGAACATTGAGGATGGCTCCAGCCAACGCCGCCGCGCAGACCAGGGGCATGTAGAATATCAGCACCCCCGTCAACCGCAGCACCGGCGCGGGATGAAACATGTCGGCGACGAACGCGCCCCCCGCCACCACCACCGCCACCGCGGTCAGCAGCGCCGCTACCAACGCCAACACCGCTCCCCCCAGGCGACGCCCCTCAGCCTCGCCCCGCTCGCGCAAACAGTCGGTCAACGCCGGAATCAGCGCCGCGGACAGGGCTCCCTCACCAAACAGCCGGCGGAAGAGGTTGGGGATCTGATAGGCGATCCGAAAC
>JAAEQG010000148.1 GCA_024231775.1 bacterium | reverse complement strand
GTCACCGTTGGCGGCAATTTTCGGTCGGAATACTTGAATGACCGCGGGTTCACACCACCGTACTTCATTTATCCAGACGATACGTTCTTGGAGTTCGCCGCGGGTGCGTTCCTTGTGGACCGCTGGCGGGTGACGAACCGCCTGACGCTGGAGGGGCAGATTCGGGTGGACTATTCCTCACCCATGCACGACCGCTTTGACTGGGCGGGACGCGGCACGGCCCTGTATGCCTTGGACGACGCCAAGCGGCATGTGCTCCGGGCAAGCGTCGCGCGGTCGTTTCGATCGCCGGCCTTGGCTCTGCGGGAGTCGTTTGCACTTCGCTACAAGCTGCCCAGCCCGCCCTTCCCGGCGGACAGCTTCGGGTTGAACCTCGTCGATAGCCCGAACCTGCGAAACGAGCAGTCCTGGGCCTACGAGTTGGGCTACACCGGACAGTTGACCGACCGCCTCAGCCTGCGGGTGGATGGCTACTTCCAGAAGTACCGCCATCTTGTCGGCTTGATTTGGCCCGCTCCCGGGGACTTCGCGTTCTCCCTGGACGACAGCGACAGCGCCGCCGCGTGGGGTGGGGAGGTCGAGCTGACCTGGAAGACCAAGTGGCTGCGACTGTCGGCCTGGTACGCCTACAACGCCTCGTCGGTGGAGTATAGCGGCAATCAGGACATTCGCGGCTACCGGCCCGCCCCGCACAAGATCGGCGTCACAGGGCGGGTCAGCTTGCCGGACGACTGGACGATCAACGTATTGTATCGCTTCACGGGCACGACACCGGGCGACCCGACCCGCATGGACGACGTGAGTTCGACCTCACGACTGGACATTGCCGTTACCAAGGCGTTTCCCAAGTTGCACAGTGAGTTCCAGATCGGCGTCAGCGACGTGCTCGACGACGGGTGGAACCTCGCACCAGGCGTGTTCGCGACCGGGGGCAACGAACTGCCCGGGCGGACGTTCTTCGTACGCTACCAGGCCAAGTTCTAAGCGTGATGGGACGCGGAGGTGGGACCAATCAATGTATGACTTGAAATGGTCGTGCGAGAACCCACATGCCAACCTGGCGACGGTCGCTCCCGGTCGGGGCATCCCATCGACATCCGCCGGCGCCCCCGGATACGCGCGGGCCGGAAATAAGCCATGGGACCGGCTTGTCGGGCTTGGGCAGACCTACGAACAATCGAGGTCGGCAAAGTCGTTATTGTCACCTCAATTATCCCGAAAAGTGCGATTTGTCCAAAAACTTACGCCAAATCAACCGTCTTGTAGCCGATGGTTACCAAGCCGGGACATCCGAGGTCCCGGATTATTTCGTAAGGAGATGCGAATGGGACCGCAGACTTCAAGAAGTCTGAGATACTCATTTC
>JAAEQG010000147.1 GCA_024231775.1 bacterium | reverse complement strand
TCCGATCGACTACAACGGCGACAGCTTGGTGGACTCTTTCGACTACTCGATGCTGGAGTCTTGCCTTTCCGGCCCGTCCGGTGTGGTTCCGGACGGATGCGATTGCGTTGATCTGGACGACGACAACGACACCGACCTGGCCGACTTCGCGAAGTTCCAGGGTGGGTTTACGAACTGAAGTGGGTCAGCACGCCGTTCCGAGGAGCCGTCCATGCTGGCAGCATGGGTGGTTAAGGTGTCAGCGCGGTCCCCGTGGGGTCTATTCCCCAGATATGGGGGGGGGCAAGGCCCGAGAGAGGCTGGCAGCGGGTCTACGGTTGGGCCGCTAAGGCTCCTCATCGCTCTGAATCAGCGTACGTATTCGTTGAAGTTGGGGGACCAGCTTGCTACACTCTGGGGTGGCTGGGCCTGCAACGGAGGGAGTCACCCGTACGCAGGAAGAGGATTGCTGGCGCGGAGGTGCTTCGCAGCATCGGTTGTGCGCGCGCCAATACCGGGGCGCAATGCTGACACAGTTTCGCAGGGGGAGGTTCCAGGATGATATTCCGCCAGAATCCGAGAGGCCGACCGATGGCGGCGGGTGCCGCCTTAGTGGTGGCGCTGCTGGCGGGATGGTGCTTGCCGGGGAGTTTGGCCTGGGCAGGGGATCCCATCCGACGATTGGCGCCTGATTCCGCGACGGACGCGGGCCGAGCAAGTTTGCCGTCTCAGGATGCGGAGCCTGCCCGCGCCGCAGGGGTAAGCCAGCCTAGCCGCACTCTGAACCAGCGAGCCGCCGGGCCGGACTTGTGGGTATCGGATGTGAGTGGCGTGGCTCGCTGGGGCCGCGTGGACGGCATCACCGCGTACTCGGTGGGCACTACGGTCTGCAACGCTGGCGATCAGCCGGCCATGTGGCAGCTCAATACCAACGAGCATCCCGTCGTCGCCCAACATTTGTACCGCCTCAAGGACGGTCGGTTCGAGCAGATAGGCATGAGCTGGGTAGCCCATGCCTTCTTCGCCCTGAACGGCTGGCTTTGCTATGAGGATTGTGTTCCGGGGGGCGGTTCGGAACTGGCTCCGCATTGCAGCGACGGCCACTCCGCGAACCTCAACGGCTTGCAGGCCAACCTTGGTCCTCGATGGCAGGTAAACGCCTACACCGGCTACTTCATGTACCCCTGGAGTGCCCCGGCTTATCCAGCCACGATCGGGCGACGGCTCCAGGTCCGCGACGCCGATCTGCACCCGCCGGACAACGCTGGGGCTTTGTACTTCATCGAGGGCCACTACGTGTCTGCCGACGAAGCCGCGGTGGGAAACCACTACGACAACGCCACCTACCGGCAGGTCCAGGTGGACTGGGAGGAGGTCCATCCCACCACGTACCATATCACGGAGGTTCCGGGGGAGGTTGCGGCGCCAGGCAGGCCCGCGGTCCTGGCCTGGGGTGACCTCGACCCTGCGGTGACCACCACCTACCTCGATGTGCCCAGCGACGGACGGTTCTATCTGGCGTACAAGGTCACCGATCTCGGTGGTGGGGAATACCGCTATGAGTACGCCCTGTACAACATGAACTCGGACCGGGCGGGACGGTCCTTCGCCGTTCCGGTCCCCGTGGGGGTGAACGTCTCCACCACCGGATTCCATGACATCGCATACCACAGCGGTAATCCCTACGACGATGACGACTGGTCGTCTGAACTCGCCGGAGACGTGTTGAGCTGGGAGTCCCCCGCCGGCGGTACCAAGGGGAACGCGGTGCGCTGGGGCACTACCTACAATTTCCGCTTCGATGCGGACGCGCCCCCCAGCGCGGTCGACGCTACGGTGGTCTTGCTCAAGTCCGGGACTCCTGCGAGCGTAACCCTGCCCACCCTCGGGCCGGTTCCGCTCACCGGCGCCGACTGCAACACCAACGGTATCGATGATGCCCTGGACATCTTCGTCGGCACCTCAGCCGATTGCGACCGCACCGCTATTCCCGACGAGTGCGAGATCGACGGCGGCACCAGCCTGGATTGCAGCGGGAACGGCGTCCCCGACCACTGTGAACCCGACTGCAACACCAATGCTCAGCCCGACGATTGCGACATCCTCGGCGGTACCAGCTTGGACTGCGATGCAAATGGGACGCCGGACGAATGCGCGGAGGACTGCAACGAGAACGGTACCCCGGACGCTTGCGACATTGCCACGGCGGTGAGCGACGACTGCGACACCAACGGGATTCCCGACGAGTGCAGCCTGGTGTCCGGGGCGGCCACCGACTGCAACAGCAACGGGACGCTGGACGTGTGTGACCTCACCATCGGAGGTAGTTTTGACTGTAACCGCAACGCTCTGCCCGACGAGTGCGATATCGCCGCGGGGACCAGCACCGACTGCAACAGCAACGCGATCCCCGATTCCTGCGATATTTCCGGAACCACCAGCGATGACTGTAACGTCAACGACGTTCCGGACGATTGCGAATCGGCTGCCGACTGCAACGGAAACACCCTGCCGGACATTTGCGACATCTACGCCGGCACCAGCAGGGACTGCAACGCGAACACCGTTCCCGACGAGTGCGATATCTCCGGAGCCACCAGCACCGACTGCAACGTCAACCAGACGCCCGACGATTGTGATATCGCCGCAGGAACCGCGACCGACTGCAACACCAACGCGTTTCCTGATGTCTGCGATCTTGCCGGCGCCACCAGTCAAGACTGCAACACCAACGCCACCCCCGACGAGTGCGAGACCGCCGCAGACTGCAACACGAACGGCGTGCGCGACATCTGCGACGTAGCTGTGGGTACCAGTGCTGACTGTAACGGCAACGAGGTGCCTGACGAATGCGAGTCGGCGGCGGATTGCAACGCCAATCTAGCTCGCGACATCTGTGATATTGCCGCGGGAACCAGCGCGGACTGCAACGCAAACGCCATCCCCGACGAGTGCGACCTGACCTCCGGTACCAGCCTGGACTGCAACACGAACGGCACGCCGGACGAGTGCGAGCGGGACTGCAATCACAACGACGTACCCGACGATTGCGACATCGCCGGGGCCACGTCACCCGACTTCAACGTGAACGGCATTCCTGATGAGTGCGAGACCGGGGCTCCCACCATGTCCGAGTGGGGTCTGATCATCATGGCCCTGTTGTTCCTCAACGCCGGAACATTGGTCATCTACCGTCAGCAGCCCTTGGTTGCGGGGGCCTCCAAGGGGCTTTGGCCTGTGCCTGTCGGGCTGCCGCTGGATGGCCGGATTCTGGTCAAGGTGTTGGCCGCCGGGCTGGGGATTGCCCTGGTCGCTCTGATTGCGACCGGGTGCGTGTCCGGCTCGCTCACTCTAGCCGACACCGTTGGAACGTTGCTCAGCCTGCCGCTGGCCGCGTATCTGGTCCACGTCTGGATAATGCTGCGCGATCGCTCGAACTTGTAGTTTGCTTCACTGAATAATCATCGCAGCCCCCCCCCGCTCCGGCCAATCGAGGAAACTGACCGAATGCGGACCTTGCCACCGTGGTTCCGGGCCGTGGGTTCGGCCCCCGTCCCAGCCTGCCGGATGCGGTCGATGGGGAAACGCCGACACCGACCCGGACGAGGTTTCCTATTGGATCCTCCCTGAATGGGTGCGTGCCTTGTAACCTTCTTGTTACCAGCAGTTTAGGTGCCTCTATTCAGGCGGCATCGGCTGGTGAAGGCTGGCCGGACTCATCCCATTTTTTTTTCATTGGGTCCAGATATTCTCTTGACGCGCGCCCACGAGATCCACTATAGTAGCTCACAGTAGGGAAGTTGAGGGGTAGAGAATTTTCGGGAGACCGAGAGAGAGAATCTCGCGGTCTTCCTTTTTTACGCGCGTCGGCGCGGAGTGGAAGAAACGCCCAGGAGGCACGGCTGGAGCCGAAAGGAGCGAGAAAATGCAGACGAGGGATCCTAGTCGATCGTTGGTGGCGGGCGCAGTCATCATGACGGTCGTTCTGATGTTCGGCAGTGTTGCGTCAGCCGCTACTATTGATTGGAGCGATCCGCCGGTGGGTCCCGGGACCGACGGCAGCAATGATCGTTTCGGTTGGACGGGCGGCGGCAACAACATCGATCCGGCCACCGGGCCGGGCTTCGGTGATCCCACCGACCATCTTTGGGGTTTCCTATTCCCCGCCCCGGGCTTCCGGGCTGAAGGCGGCGGTGGTTCAGGCGCCAGCACGTCGGACTTGACTCGCGTCACCATGGATCGGTTTGGTGCAGATCAGGCTGCGGACGCGTTTGACTTCATCTACGTGCGCGAGTGGGGAACGTACCTGGGCGATCCTGCGGGGTTGACGGTCCAGGCGGACTACGACGTGTTTCGGTTTTCCCCGCCAATCCCGCCCGGTACGACTGGGACGCTGGACATGCCGGTCACCTGGGTACCGGACGATCCGGGCAACCCGGAGTTGGGCGGTACGTGGTACGCGGACCTGATGCTGGTGGCCGGCGCGGTGGGCAATCCCCCCAACTCAAACGTGCCTTGGGACACCTTCCAGATTACGGTAACGAACACGATTCAGGTCGCCGGGTCGTTGCCCGCCGGCTCGTTCGTTGAGAAGCACGGCATGCGGATTGTGATACCAGAGCCTTCGATGGCTTTGTTTGGTTTGGCAGGTTTCGGGCTTATCGCGCTCCGGCGCTCGCGGCGCGGTTGATTCGGGCTAAGTTTTCCCTTTAGGTGGAGAGGTTAAGATTATGACCAGGAATCGGAGAGTAGCAGTTTTGGGGGCGGTGGTGGTCGCCCTGTCACTCGGGGCCACGTCAGCATGGGCAGGCGCCTGGACCACGTCCTCTGGGAACGCCGACGGCTTCTCGTACTCAGGTGGTGGCGACCTCAATGGTCTCTTCGGGGATCCGTTTGTGTTCGGAGGCTCGTTCTTCTTCACGCAGTCGGACTTCCACGTCCAGTCGGTGGACGGCGGACCGACGACGCTTCCTGAGGCGCAGAGCGATACGATGTCCGTGGATGTGCTCGCTGACGCGGGGCTGACCTTCAGCCTGATTCGTGTGACCGCTCATGGCAGCTACGCGGTGACCGAGGGTGGTGCGTCGGCCGATATCGACGCTGGGCTGGCCATCTCCGAGAACGGTACGGTTTTTCCGAACCCCGGCCCGCGTAGCTGGAACGGACCGCTGGTGACCCAGCCGGTATTCCCGGTCAGTACTGCTGATAGTGGTACCTGGAATGGTTTGTCCACGGTTGACATCAGCTTCATCCTGCCGGCTCCACACAGCAGCTTGAATCTCTCGCTCAGCAACGACCTGCTAACGATTTCGACCGTGGGCAGTTCTGCCGAGATCAACATGACCTTCGAGGACATCGAGATCCAACTGGAGGTCATTCCCGAGCCGGCGACATTCGGCCTGATGGCTATGGGCGGATTGGCTCTGCTGCGTCGTCGCCGCTAGCCGAGGCGTTGAGGAAGCTGGGAAGGTTTTGGCCCGAACCGGCGAGGGGGGGAAGCTCCTTGGTCTGGATGGAAGATTGACGGGTATACTGGAGATGGGGCGCCGGGCAGACCGGGGCCCCATCTTTGCTTTGCTGACCGGAGTCTCGCACCAGCGTACCTCCAGGACCGCACGTTGGTCGCAGGGCATTCGCGATGACTGCTCGGAACGCGGGATGCGCCCGCTGACGTGCGCAACTGAGTGGGTTCAGCAAGGCTGTATAACTGTTAATCTCCTTGCATAGCGTCCGGGTAGTGGTATACTAGCACGTACTCGGGAAGGGCGCCGTGTTGGGAAGAGCAAGTCAGCACCGCGGAGGACGTGTGGTGGGGAACTGGGCGGTTCTCATCTTGTGCTGCGCGCTGGCTTCGCCGGCGCTGGCCATCGATGACCCCGATGATCCCACAGAGCGCACCGCGGACATGCCCGACAGTTGGCTGGTGCTCTACAATCTCAACAATCCGGACAGCATCACCTGGGCGATCTGGTACGCCCAGCGACGCAGCATCCCCTGGTCCAATCTTGTAGGGCTCGATGCTTCAAGCAACGAGCATCTGACGAACAACGCCGCCCTTCAGGGCCAGATCATCAACCCGGTGCGCAACCTGCTGGAATCCGGAGACCCTCCGCGCAAAGACTCCATCATGGGCATCATCCTCGGCTACGGGCTGCCCGGGCACTACGGAACCCCGCTGCAAAGTCCCGGCGTCGGCGGGTTCAGTGTAACCGACGCTTTGCAGGACATGACCGACGATCATCTGCCGCTCGGCATCTTGGACGTGGACGGCACGAACACCGCCGGTCAGCTCGACTACAACCTGGATTGCCCCGCGATCTATGGTCTTACCCTCCCGTCCGCGGGGCGCTTGAATCGTGACAGTATGGCTGATGATCGTTACATGGTGGCCCGAATCGATGCGCCCACGCTCGAGGACGCCCAGCAAATGACCCTACGGGCCATTGACTTGGAGCTGCCTTACCGCTCTCTATCCGGAGAGTCGGTTTGGTATGACTACTACGCTCCAGGTGTGGGTCTTACGAACGACCAATGGGCTCAGCTCAGGCTTGCCGTGGAGGCTCCGGAGCTCGGCTCACTGCCTTGGGTGGAGTTCGAGGCGGACACCGACCTGATCCACAGCGACGCGTTCCGATTCTCGGTGTACCGGCTGGTGGGCTGGCAGGACGGATGGTACGACAGCGCTCCTCCCGGTCCTGGCAGTCGCGTGTTAGCCTACGATCATAGCAGTTGGGGGGCGACAACGGTCCGAAGCACAACCGACGATGGTGGTCGTTCCGTCCCCAACGCTCTTGCTGGCGGATACGCCGCCTCGATCGGGGCCACAGGTGAACCCGGGGGGGGGTGGCGGCCTCTGCCCAAGGTTCTGCTCGCGGCGCTTCAGGAGGGGTGGACACTGGGGGAATCGTCGTACTTATCCAACCCCACCGACGACTGGATGTGGAACCTGGTGGGCGATCCGTTCCTCACCCTGCCCAACTGGTTCGACGAAGTAATCATCGATCCCTCCGAGCGTACCGCGGACATGCCGAGTAGCTGGCTGGTGCTCTACAACCTCAACGATCCCGAGAGCGTCGAATGGGCCGATTGGTACATCGAGCAGCGCGACATCCCCGCGGAGAACCTGCTCGGCCTGGACGCCTCCCTGGACGAACACCTGCCTGACCTGGCGGCGGTGCAGGCGCAGATCATCACCCCGGTGCGCGATCTGCTCACCGGCGATCCCGAGTTCGAGTCCGCCATCATGGGCATCGTCCTGGGGTACGGCCTGCCGGGGCACTACGCCGAACCGCTGGTGAATCCTGAGACGGGCGGTTTTTCGGTGACCGATGCTCTCCAGGACATGTTCGATGACCATTTGGATCCCGGTTACGATTTCAACGGCGGTCAACGCAACTACAACTACCTCTGTCCTACACTAGCGGGCCGACTCCTGCCGGAGGATGAGGAGCGTCTTACCAAGGCGGATCTGACCGGTTCAGACGTTACCTCCAACAGCTACATGGTCACCCGGATCGACGCCCCCAGCCTGGCGGAAGCCAAGGCCCTCACCCTCCGGGCCAAGGTGTTGGAGGATCCGGACTATGTGCTTGCCGGAGAGGCGGTCTGGTACGACTACTACGATCCGCAGTTTCCTTCGGGTAATAACGAGTGGTCCTGGCTGCGAACCGCCGTGGAGCATCCGGACTTGGCTGATGTCCCGTGGAGTCCGTTCGAGTTTACCTCCGACGAGACGCCCCAGGACGCGTTTCGCATGGCCGTCTACCAGTTGACCGGCTGGTCGCCCGCCGACTTCGAGTGCGGCGATCCGGGCAGCCGTGTGCTGGCGTTTGACTTTAACGACTGGGGTGCGGTAAGCGTGAGGGACGCCACGACCAACGGTGGGCTTTACGTGCCCAATGCGTTGTCTGCCGGCTACGCTGCGGTGGTGGGGGCCACCGGCAAGCCGGCGTGCTGCGCCGGTCCCATGCCCCAGGTGATGATGGCTGCTTTGGGCGAGGGCTGGAATCTGGGCGAAGCCTACTTCCTATCCAACCCCTACAACGACTGGATGTGGACCCTGGTGGGCGATCCATTCCTGAACGTCCCCAGTTGGTTCGACGCCGAACCTTTGCAGGGCGATCTGAACGGCGACAAGATGGTCAATCTCCAGGACGCCGCGGGCATCCGTGCGTGCATGCGGGTGAGCGGTCCGGGGCGTCCGGTCGACGCGGTGTGCGATCCGTTCGACGCCGATACGGACGGAGATACCGACTTGGCAGACTTCGCCGCGTTTCAACGGAGTTTCACCGGTGGTCCCGTCTTACCGCGCACCGGTGACACCGACGGCAACGGCGAGATCGACCTGGTCGATTTCGAGGTCCTGCAGGGCTGTCATACCGGCGTGGGTCCGCGAGTGCTGGAAGCCGAGTGTGAGGTCCTCGATTTCGACTTCGATCTCAGCATCAACCTGCACGACTTCAGCACGGTCCAGAAGCGCTTCACCGGCGACTAGTACGGCGAAGAATAGCCCACTACGGGATCCTAACCCGCTCTCAGTTCAGTCTCTCGCGGTCGCGTTGGCGATTCGGCTCACCGGTCGATGCGTGTAGATCTCGATGCTCTGCGCGTCCAGGGTCACGATGATGGCGCCATGATCCGCTGTGCAGAGATGACGCACGTGGCGGAAGATGCGCTCATACTCTGCGCCGCGCGTGGACGTGCGGGCGGAGGTCGAGCTGATCACCACCTTCGGATCCACGGCGGCGAGGAACTCCCGGGTGTTGTGCCGTGGGCTTCCGTGATGAGGGAGGACGAGCACGTCTGCGCCGATGTCCGCGTCGGCCAACAGACGCCCCTGGGCCAGAGCTTCGATGTCTCCGGTCAAGAGGATCGATCTGCCGGCGTAGCTCACCCGGAGCACCAACGAGGTCTCGTTGCTCTCGATTCCGCTATCGAGGTCCGCCGGCGGCCAGAGTGGCTCGATCTGGACGTCACCGAACTCCAGTGGCGCCGAACCGGAGTGTATCAGCTCGATCGGGTGCCCCCTGGCACCCAGCACCTCCAACAAAACCTGTGACGGCTTCCTGGCGGTGCTGAGCCTCTCGAAGTGCGGAGTCATCAGCACCGGCCCGACCCTCACCTGCGAGATAACCGAGGGCAGCCCGCCAAAATGATCCAGATTGGGGTGCGACACAAACGCCGCCGACAACTGGCTGATGCCCCGATGTCGTAGGTACGGTACGATCGTGGTGATGCCCGGGTCATACGAACCCGACGCCCCCGAGTCGTACAGCAAGGCTCGCCCATCCGGCAGCTCGAGCACGATCGACGTCCCCCGCCCCACTGAGAGCACCGCCATCCTCAACCGCCCGTCACCCGATCTCGGCACCAGCCCCGACGCTGCGCCCACCACCGTCAACAGGCCCAGGCCGGCAACCACCCACCGGCTATGTGCGAACCGATGCCGCTGCAACCAGGCGATGATCGTGACGCCGGCCAGCGCCATGGCCCACGCCGGAACCCAGGACAGCGCCATCGGCACGGGTAACGCTTGTTCGAGCCCATCCACCACCAGAATGAGCAGCACTGCCGAGCCCTGCAACAGCGACGTCAGCGCTCCTCCCAGTGTCGGCCACAGCAGGGCGATCAGTAGCTTACCGAAGCCGATCGCCATCACCGCGAACACGAACGGGAGCAGAAGCGGAGAGGCCAGCCACCCCCAAAGCGAGACCCGGTCGAAGTAAAACAGTGCCAGCGGGGCACAGACCATCCATGCCGCCGTCGCCGCGCACCACGTCCAGTACGCCCGCAACTCGAACCAACGCCCCCGGCGACGCGCCACGGAACGTACGGGCTGCTCTATGAACAGGTCAGCCATTTCATCACCGGCCAATCGCACCACTCCAGGCCTCAAACGCTGCGGAATGCGCATCAGCACCGGCGAGACGTAGACGATGGCCAGCACCGCGCTGAAGGAGAATTGGAACCCCGCGTCAAAGAGCTGGGCAGGACTCACCGAGAGGATAACCAAGGCCGCCAAAGAGAGGCTGTTCAGGAAGTTCGCCGACCGACCCAGAACCAGTCCGCCGCAGACCGCCACGGTCATGATCGTCGCCCGAAGAATGGGTGGACGCGGATCAGCCAGGGCGGCGTAGAGCACCGTGACGACGATGACCACGAAAGCACTGCCCCGCACGGGAATGCTCGCTGCCCTGCACACGAACCATACCAGCAGACCGAGCATGCCCACGTGCATCCCGCTGACCGCCAGATAATGAGCGCAGCCGATCCGGATGAATGCTTCGTTCAACGCTCCCTCGATGGCTCCGCGGCGCCCCAGTACCATGGTATCCAGCAGAGTGGCTTCTCGGCCGCCATACGCCAGCATCTCCCCGAGCAGCAGCCCGCGCACCTTCCGGCGGAGCGAGTCCCACAACCGCTCCACGGATCGTCCAGTCTCCAGCCGCTGGAGGTTCTCGCGCCGGTCGCAGGTGAATCCGACGCAGATTCCGCGGCGCCGGCTGTACTGTGACCAATCGGACTGCCCAGGATTGTCCGGCGGGCGCAACCGATAGCACCATCCGAAAAGCTCGACGCGGTCTCCCACACCCACCGAAACCACCGGCGCTCTAACCGTGACTTTGACCAATCCGGTCGCTGGGGTTGCTTCCTCTGCCAGCTTGATCGTGTCCGCATCGAGCAGGAAGCCGGTGCGCCCGGCGTCAAACCACCACGGCGCGAACACGTTATCACCGCGCCCCGAAGTTCGGGGGGCGGTGATAACCGTCCCGGTGACTCGGGCCAGCAGCGGTGCGTCACCCGTGTGCCTCAAGACGTGTGCGTCGGGGAGTTGACGAGCTTGCCCGTCGTGGCCCAGGCCTCCTACGCCAAACGCCAGCAGAAGCGTTGCGAGGCGGAGACTCTCGCGACGGGCGCGCGGCCACATCAGCAGCCCCGTCCCCATCAGCAGGGCGCACAGATACGGAGCACCCCCCACGCCCAGCAGATCGTCGAAGACGATCCCGCCGACGACTCCCGCTGCGGGCAAGCACAGAGGTGCGGGGGGTCTGCGGATTGGGCTCGACTCTTGCGGGCTGATCGGACTCAACACGGTCCGTCTCGCTGGAAGGCCATTGTTGACGGGGGGCACACTGCGTTATGCTAATCGAACGTGGCGCGGGCGACGACACCAGCGCGGTCGACAACCTGCGGCGCGCAGACCCAGGGAGCGATTCGGTGATGCGGGCAGTGATCTTCGATCTCGACGGTACCTTGACTGTACCCTATCTGGACTTCGACGCTATTCGCAGTGAGATCGGCCTGCCACCCGGACCGATCCTGGAAGCGTTGGAGCGTCTGACGCCGGAGGAACGCGCCCAGGCGCAGGCGGTGCTGGATCGACACGAGCGCGATGCGGCGGAGAACTCCACGCTTCGGGACGGAGCGTGCGAACTCATCGGCGAGCTGCCCCGGCGCGGATACCGAGTTGGAATACTGACGAGGAACATTCGTCGGTGGACTCTGCACGTGCTGGCCAAGCACGGGTTGGCTGTGGATGCGATCCGCTGCCGCGATGATGGCGTCGCCAAGCCGAACCCCGATTCGGTTCTCCACTTGTGCTCCGAGCTCGGTGCTGATCCGGAGCAATCCTGGATGGTGGGAGACCATCGTTTCGACATGCTCGCGGGGGTCGGTGCCGGGACCCGCACCGTCTTCTTGCTCGGAGATCGCCGGTCTGATCCGGGCACCAACGATGCAGACCATGTCATCCGCTGCCTCACCGAGCTGCTTCACCTGCTGGAGGCGTGACGCCCTGGCGCCGCTGCGAGAGGCGGGCTCCTCGAACACCACCGAATGACCGGCTGAAGATCCGCAGCTCCACCGTGCCGTTTGTTGCCGCAACCTCCTGTAACGACAGTGGTTTACGCCGCATTGGCGTGCTTGGCTGTGGGTGAGGCCATGGATTGACCACTGCAGTCGCCAGAGTATTAGGGAACTGGCGAGTTGGCGGGGGGCTGGAAAAAACGGAGGAAACCTCGGGAACAGGGTTGACAAGGCGCTAGCACCTTTCTATGCTCCCGCCTTTGATCGGCCGAAGTGCGGTCCCCAGAACTCCTGGAAATCGAGTTCGCTTGGTGCCCGCAGAGAGGGCCGAGTCTGACGAGGGTTTTTGGGCGAGGCCCACAAAACGCTAATGCTGCCGAAGAGGTGCAGCCGATAGTAGCCTTAGTGTAGGCGGACTGACGCGGAAACAGGATTCGGCGCGGAAGGAAATCCTGCTAATCCGCCTTTTCCAGCTTGCTCTTATCTCTCTGGTTGGTCATGATCTCCGGCTGAGTAGTCGGGGAGTCTGTGTAGGGATGACAGGTAGTATGAGGCGCTGCGGTGCCTCGCTCTCCCTCGTCTTTCATCGAGGGAGGGAGCTGTAGAGGCTCATGTAGAAAGCGGCGATTCCTGCTGACAAGTTCGGTGGCGCGGAAAACCGAATGGTGTGGCGTCAGCAGGGGAAGTCGGGTGACTAAGCGGTAGTATTCATAAAGAACGTTGTGCGGTTTTGACCGCTGGTTTTTGTCTGGAAGCGCTGGCTTCGAGGCCGGTGCGAGGTGATTTCTTGCTGCGAGACCTCCGGGTGAATCCGGGCGTAGCAAGGGGTGCCAGTTTTTCACAAGGAGGTCCATAAATGGCCAAGAGAACGTTGAAGGTCGCTCTGCTGGCGGCCGTGTGTGGTTCGATGCTGGGTTGGGGCGGCTGCCTGGACGGCGACAGCTGGTGGGGCTACGTTGTTCGCGATGCGGCTCTCTCGGCGACCTACGAATTCCTCTGGGACAACGACGCCGTGTTTGACCTGTTCCAGGATGACTTCGGCACCGGCGCCCTGTACGACGATCGCTTCACGGCGGCTCCGACGCGGGCAGAACCATAGGGTAGCAGTACCCTTGCGAGAAGCCGGCCACGAATAACCGGTTTCTAACGTGGGGCTCCGCTTGCGGAGAACCACGAAAAGAGTAAGTGAGTTAAAGGGCAGGTTTGCGGTTACGCAGACCTGCCCTCTCTTTATGTGGTTCTCTTCCGAGAAAGTTGGCTAAGTAGGACGATTCGTAGCCGGGAGGAGCTCGACGGGCTAAGCGAGTGTCCCACCTGCCCCGATTGCTGGGGGCTCTATCAGGTGCCGCCGAGGCTCGGGCGGCACGTCCATTCGGCCCCAGCGGGGCCAAGGCATTTAGCCAGGGGTGAACGCTTGACTTGCGGCGTGCCGCAAGCCAAGAGGGAACCCCTGGACCAGAACACCCTAGCCCCATTGGTGCCCTGAAGGGGCACGGGCGCACGTTGAACGCTACGTACGCGAGCCGTTCGGTGCGCTGCGCTTCACCCCTGGCCATAGCCGTGCGCCCCTTTGGGGCGATGCGCCTGGCTACAACCCTACGCCGCCCTGGGGCGACTTCCCTTCAGGGCAAGTTCCCTCTATGGCGTCCACGGCCAAAGAAAAAAGAGCTCTTACCAAGACGAGACAGGCAGGTCATTACCCCCGACAGATCTACCAACCTCTTGGGAGGAGAACCCTTTGTGTGGGCTGAACCAAGGATGAAGCTTTGTAGGCCCCAGCCCTCGGCCCGGAGCTGGGCTGTGCTTGCGGCTAGCCAGCGGATCGCCCCGCGGTGTCGTCGCGGGGACGGGAGAGGCTGCTGAGTTCCACCTCGATGTCCATGGACCCCGCGGAGAGCAAGGCGGTCTGTTTGTGAAGTTGCATGCGCACCACCCGGGCGGGTTTTCCGAACGTCTCCACATAGACTTCATCGCCCGGGCGCAGCTCGGTTAGCCAGGCCATCCAGCGTTCATGGGCTACCCGGGCTTGCTCGAGTTGATGCGTTTCACGCTCGAAGCGGGTGCGCGATTCGTCGGCTTCGAGCATTGCCTTCCGAGCGGCTTTGCGGGCTTCTTCCGCCTGACGGCGAGAGTGCAACGTGCCCTCGATCGCCCGGGAAAGAGCCCGATGGCGATCGACCAGATGAGAACGCGCCCGGGTGACCATACCCTTGGGCATCCCCAACCGCTCGGCGATCGAAATAGCGTTGCTGTTGCCCGGTTCACCGATGCGGACGTGGTAGGTTGGCTTGAGTGAAGCCAGGTCGAACTCCACCGAGGCGTTGTCCACCCGTTTGCGGGAGAAGGCCACCGCCTTCAGTTGAGACAGGTGCGTGGTGACGACCGCGGAGCACTCCCGGTCGAGCAGTTCGTCCATGATCGCTTGCCCAATGGCGGCGCCTTCGTCCGGATCCGTACCAGCTCCCAGCTCATCGATGAGCACCAGGGTCCCCCGCCCGGCGCGCTCCAGCATGGACAGGATATTGGAGAGGTGCGAGCTAAACGTACTCAGCGACTGTTCGAGACTCTGCTCGTCCCCCACGTCGAGCATGATGTGCCGATAGACCGGCAGGGTAGTGCCTTCGTCGACCGGGATGGGGATTCCCGCCTGGGTCATCGCCGCGAGCAACCCGACGGTCTTGAGCGTCACGGTCTTGCCCCCGGTGTTCGGGCCGGTGATTACCAGGAGATCGAAGTCATCCCCCACGCGTAAGTCGATGGGCACCACCGGTTCGACGGACCGACCCTCCCTGGCGGCGGTGGCGTGCAGATCGACCAGGACCGGATGGCGGGCTCCGTGCAGGTCCAGCTTGCCGTCGTCGCTGATCATCGGGCAGCGCGCGTCGCAGCGGTGCGCGTAGCGGACTTTCGCAGCCACCAGATCGAGCACCGCAAAGGTGTCTATGGTATGCAGGACCCCCTCGGTGTTCTGATGCACCAGGCGGGAGAGGCCCGCGAGGATCCGGGTGACCTCCTCGTGCTCTTCACTGCGCAGACGGACGATCGAGTTGTTCAGTTCGACCGCCTCTGCCGGCTCGACGAACAGTGTCGAGCCCGAGTCCGAGCTGCGATGGACGATCCCGGGCAGACGACCGCGATGCTCCGCCTTCAGCGGGAGTACGATCCGATCGTCGTGAAACGTGGGGTTGGCGTACTGGAGCAACCGCACGAAACGCGGCTGCTTGAGGATCCGTTTGACGACGACGCGGATCTGCTCGCGGGCCTGCTCGATCGCCCGGCGGAGCGACGCCAGGCGCGGCGAAGCTGAGTCACGGACCCGACCACGCGAGTCAATCTGCTCGCCGATAGTCGCGGCGAGCGCAGTGAAGTCCACGACTCGGGCTTCCATGCTCGCCAGCAGCGGCGCTCGCGGCCCCAGGGACAGCAGCCAACGTCGCAGTGGTCCGGTGGCGGCCAGCGTCTGCTGTACCCGGGCCAGCGACTCCTCATCCAAGCCTGCCGGACAGGCGCAGGCGTGAACGTCTGCGCGAATATCAAAGACACCTCCCATGGGAGGGAGTCCGTGGGCCTCCTCCGCCACCAGCAGCTCGCTCACCTGCGCAAGCCAGTAAGTCACCTGCTTGGGGCTGCGGGCCGGTCTGACTCTGCGGGCCAGTCCCTTACCCAGGCTACAGGCGCACAACGAGGCCAACGTATCCGTGATGTTGTCAAACTGGAGTTTGGCCAGTGTGGCGTCGTCCATGCTGACGGCTCCGGGAGATTCCCCACCCAGCGATGCGATTCCCGGCGTGCAAAACCCGACAGTTTTGCCCGCGCTCGGATCGATCCGAACCGTATAATATATCATAACCGTCTTCGACGCCGAGCGCGGTCTGAGGCTGAACCATGCGAATCTCCGGAGAATACCACTACCGAGCGGTCGTATCGCTCGTCGCCGTTGCGCTGGGCTTCTTCGCTGCGGGTGCGGGGGCTGTGGCTGCCCCGCCCGATCTCTACCGCATCCCCGACCTGAAGGCCCTCGAAGAGACTTTTGTCCAGGCGGCTGAGCGGGTGAAGCCCAGCGTGGTCTCCATCCGGACTTATCGGTACCTGGGGCTCCCGGTCGAGGTTTCTCCGCAGGGCGCCGCCAAGGCGCCGCACAGCTTCGGTAGTGGCGTGGTCATTGGCTCGGACGGGTTCATTCTCACCAATCAGCATGTGCTGGATGGAGCGGACGACATCAAGGTCGTCCTCTTCAACCGAAGGGAGTACACCGGCCAGATCGTGCAGTATGACCTGCGCTCCGATCTGGCGGTGATCAAGATCGACGCTAAGCCGCTTCGTCCGGTGGTCTTCGGATCCGCCGAGGATGTTCGAGTCGGCCACTGGTGCTTTGTCGTGGGCAATCCCTTTGGTATCGCCTATCACGATGGAGACCCGGCGGTCACCTTCGGCAACATCGCCGCCCTAGGCCGCAGTCTGACCAGCGAGCTAGACCCGACCAACACCCGCTACTACGGTGACCTCATCCAGACCTCTTCCCCGATCAACCCCGGGAATAGTGGTGGTCCGCTCTTTGACCTGGACGGACACATGATCGGAATCGTCACCGCCATCGTGTCGCGCTCCGGGATTACCGAGGGCGCGGGCTTCGCCATTCCCATGTCGGAACGCACCCGACCGATCATTGACGCCCTGGCCGCTCGAAAGCGGGTTCGCTACGGATACCTCGGGGTGGAGCTGCCGCCAATCGATGCCCGATCCTCCGGCGACCAGCCGATCCACGGTGCGGTGATCCGGGGAATCACCAGTGATGACGGCCCCGCCGCCCGGGCGGGCCTTCAGCCGCGGGACGTGATCGTCGAGTTTGCCGGGGTTGCCATCGAAGACGCCGACCACCTCGTACGCGTCGTGAGCATGACCCCCGTCGGCGCACAAGCCAAAGTGCGCTTTGTCCGCCACGGCACGCCTCGAGAAGCCGTGGTCACCCTGGCGGAGCGTCCCCTCCCTCGCCAGACGTTCCAGGCCCTGGACGATTCCGACTTGGAGACCACGCGGTGGAAGGGCGCCGAGCTTGCGGAAATGACTGACGCCACCTTGCGACTCCACGATCTCTCCCGGATCCAGGCGGGTTTGGTCGTGATTCGGGTGGACGAAGACAGCCGGGCGCACCAGGCTGGCCTGCGCCCGAGGGACATCGTCTTGCGCTGCAACGGATCGCGGGTCCGCACCCTCGCCGATCTCGCCCGAATACTCGAGGGTGCTCCACACGGCTTCAAGTTGGATTTGTTCAGCGGAAAGACGATCCGTCTGCCCCGCTGAAGCGGCTTCGCCCCCACCTTGTCACAGGACTACACCCCGGTTTCCGCAGTCCATCAGCCCCGCCATTGACGAAACCCGCCCAAGCTGAAACCATGTTCGCGTCATCGCGATAGCGGGTGCCCCATCGCTTCAGCGGCGGGGGAAACGCCAAGGACCTAACCGGCACCAGGAAGGTGA
>JAAEQG010000146.1 GCA_024231775.1 bacterium | reverse complement strand
GGTTCAAGGGTTGGGTGCTGTTATGCGGGGTAGACTTGCACGCTCATGACGCCAGGATGCCCCAGGCAAATATGACATTGTCATGCTGAACGCAGTGAAGCATCTGGGTGGAGACTGCGATGGATGGTTGTTCCCAGGCGAGACCCAGATCCTTCGCCTTGGGCTCAGGATGACAAGGGGAGGAGAGCGCCGGGGTGTTCCGCAGGCGCGACGGAGATCTCTCCGCTTCGCTCCGGTCGAGATGACATACGCGCCGACTCTTGGGGGGCGGTAGCCGTGGGACGAGCGTCCTCGCTCGTCTTTCTTTGGGTCGGTCAACGGCAGGAGGCGAGCGGGGACGCTCGCCCTACGGTGCGCGACTGACGGACTAGGGGGAGAGCGGATTGTTGAGGTTGACGGGGTACTTCTGCCAGGGGACGGCGCCGGACTTGGAGACGTGACCCTGCAGGGCGGTGAAGAGCTTGCGGTGCATGGGGTGTTTCTTTTCGAGGGGCGTCTCTTCCTTCGGATCGTCGCTGAGATTATAGAGTTCGAACGGCTCGAATGGGGTGTTCTGGACGAGCTTGAAATCGCCATGCCGAGCGGCGTAGTAGGCGCGTCCTCCATAGCGTCCCCCTTCGCGGCGGACCCAGAAGAGGAAGCGATCCTCCTCGGGTTGGCCCTTGCCCAGCAGGGTGGGTAGGAAACTGACGCCATCGATCTCGTGTTCGATGGGCACGCCCGCCAGTTCGCAGGCGGTGGGGAAGATGTCCATCGTCATCGCCAGGCGGTTGCTGCGCGAGCCCGGCTGGATCTTGCCCGGCCAGACGGCGCACATCGGCTCGCGAATGCCCCCTTCGTACATGTCTTGCTTGCCCGCCCGGAGCGCGCCGTTGTTGGCGCCGACGTTGACCTGACCCCCGTTGTCGGAGGTGAAGACGATTAGCGTCTCCTCGCTCATCCCCAGCG
>JAAEQG010000145.1 GCA_024231775.1 bacterium | reverse complement strand
TGAGCAGCTTCTCGGCCGGCGTCTCAGTCGTCTGAAACCGGGCCCGAAGGGAAAGAGTGAGAAGCAGTGAGTTATGTATGGTGTCCCCGGAACTCTTTGCAAGGCCTCGGACAGGCTGATAAAGAAGGACCTCGAAAAGTGTCTTACGAAATGGAATGGGGGTAAGCTGAAAGTGAACTGGTCCTCTCACAATGTCCAGCAAGTCTTGGCGCGGTGGTTGCTAATGGAGAAGGCGTGGACTGCCACGCCAATTCTCATCCCACTGACCGATGAGTATCCTGCGGTCTGTAAGAAGTGCTTGCCGTATTCAACCGGTTCATCGAGCGGTTCATCGAGCGGTTCATCGGGCAGTTCATCGGGCGGGTCCTGAGAGACCCCAGGAAGAGACAGGATATGAAGCAGATTGCCTTGGCTGCATTGGTGTGTTGGGTGCATGGGTGTGCGTCGTTGGAACGTGGGCCGGCCGAGCATTCCCCGCCGGTGGCGTTGCGATGGGCTCACGCGTCGGGGACGGACCACGACGAGCATTGGACTGACGTCGCCGTGCATCAAGGCAGTCTGTTTCTGCTGTCCCACCTCGGTGAGGGTGAGGGGGTATGCGTGCGAGTCGATGCGGCCACCGGCAAGGTGGTTTGGCGGCGGAAGCTTCCGAAGGAGTACGTCTATGGTCTCGCGCCACAGTCAGGCTCGGAGCATGTGCTGCTATACGCGGCTGGCTTCGACGCGTACGGCGAGCCGCCATCACTGATGGCCTTGGACAGCAAAGACGGCCGTGTCCGGTGGCGATCGGATGTCAAAGGTAACGTGCGTGGAGTTGCCTGCGTTGATGGCAGGCTGCTCTGTGCAGTCCATGTGCAGGAGGCGAAGACGGTCTCGCTGCATTTGGTCTGTGTGTCCCCCCGTGACGGCAAGACCTTGTGGACTCGCGAGGTATTCGATCGTGGTACGGACACGGTGATCGGCCATGGCGGGATCGTTGCCGCCAATGGCCGGGGGATATGTCTCTTTGCCGATATGGACCGCATTCCTGTCCTGTCACCGGCGGATGGCGCCCTGTTTGGCGTGCTTTCGACAGAGAATACCTGGGGCGTCGACCTGTGGCGTGACTGCATTGTTCATGTCACCCCTGACAAGCTGCGCGTGCTGTCACTGAAGCCCGGCTTGCCGGCGATCCGGGAGGTCCGTTTCGGCGGGACGTTCGCGTGGGTCGGCGATACGAGCATCTTCTCCAAGGCGGAGGTCCGCGTTTGCGGCGACTTGGCAGTAGTGTTCGGCTCACGCAACCTGGCAGCCCCGCATACGTTCGCCTCGGACTGGCCTGAACTGGATGAATATGAACCCGATCTGCTGGCGCCGCTGATCGTGGCGGTGAATGTCAGAACGGGCCGCTGCGTATGGCGGAAGGAGCTTCCTGTGGCCACCGGGCACCGGCCGGTGTGCTTGCAGATGAACGCAAAGCGGATCATTTGCGGTTTCGACAGCAGTGGCGAGGTGGTGGCGTGGGAGCCTCTGACGGGCCGGCCGCTGTGGCGTCGCAGGCTCCCGGTGTCAAGCATCATCCCTCAAGATCGCGGGGACCGCCGGGTGGTTCCGTGGAAGACGCCCTACCAGATGCAGCAAGCCGCCTGGGCCGCGGCGGGCGATTATATCGCCGCCTGCGACGACACGGGCTACCGCGCGTTCGTGATCGACGCGGCGACGGGCAAGCGAGTGTTCGACTCGCTACTGTCCGAACAGAGAGAGATGAACATGCGGACCGGCCACGATCATGATGGCAAGGGGGTCCATGGCGGGATGTATACCGACTATAGACTCTTCGCCCCGATCGAGAACCGGTTCATCTCGACCAAGACGGGCCTGTACTGGGTGTCCAGGAACCACGTGTTCGGCTTGGCGGCTGCACCGGAGAAGCGTGCGGATGGGAGCAAGAGCGGCACAGGCGGCCAGTAGGAGCGACCAAGACCCGAAATGGAACTGGTAGAGACGGATGCCCGAGACTATGCGCTGGCTCATATGCTGTTCCCGCAAAACCGGAGCATATACATGGCACTCATTGACAGCCTGGTGGGCGTAGGCGGGCACCTGTTTGACCGTCGCGAACATGGTCACCCGGCGTCGTTGGGTACGTATCTGGTGTCTCGGTACCGGCCTGCGGCCCATCGCCCGTGAGTCAGCCGGTCGGCTTCGCCGCCTGGGCTTCGTCCCCCAACGCCCCGTTGCCTATCTCGCGGAGGAGTAGTTCACCGGATGGATACTTGCTGCTCGCGGCGGCGGGCCCCAACGGCGATTGTTCCACTCACGGTCGTCTGGACGGGATGGTCCGTCCGGATGCTCAGCCGGTAGCTGTGTCTGCCCGGTGCGTGGGGGGTTATGTCGATACCTGATTGCGGACGGACATCAACTGCGACGGCACGACGGACGGCAGCGATCATAGCCTTGTGCTGTCGAACCTGACGGCCAAGACGCTGCCTCGTCCTGCGACGGACCCGTTGATGATGTCTCCGCTGTCGGCGTCGTACGCGATGCCGACGCGTAGCGACGGGCTGTGCGACTTCGGTCACCAGGGCTTGCTGCACGACAAGGAGTTCGGGTTGATCTACAACCGGGCGCGGTACCTGGACCCGGTGACGAAACGGTTCACCGGCCGGGATCCGCTGGGGTATGTCGATGGGATGGTGGAGTTCCGGGGACACCATACATAACTCACTGTTGCTCACTCTTTCCCTTCGGGCCCGGTTTCAGACGACTGAGACGCCGGCCGAGAAGCTGCTCAAGCTTGCCCACGAACGCGGGAGAACCCGCCGGCCGG
>JAAEQG010000144.1 GCA_024231775.1 bacterium | reverse complement strand
GGGACGAACTGCCGCCCCACACCGACGGCCTCTCGCCGGAGAACATACTCGTCTTTGGCGTCGGGCCGCTGGTGGGCACGACCTTTCCCGGCGGGGCGCGCTTTAACGTCAGTGGGATGTCGCCCCAGACGGGCATCCTGGGCGACTCGAACGCGGGCGGGTTCTTTGGGCCAGAGCTAAAGTTCGCCGGATACGATCAGGTCATCATCCGGGGGCGGGCGCAGCATCCGGTTTACCTGTGGATCAAGGACGACGTGGTGGAACTGCGGGACGCCCGCGAACTGTGGGGCCGGGACGTGTGGGAGACCAGCCAGGCGATCCGGCAGGAACTCGGCGACGGTGACGTGCAGATAGCCACCATCGGCCAGGGGGCGGAGAACGGGGTGCGCTTTGCGGGGGTGTTTGTCAACCTGAATCGCGCGGCGGCCCGGACGGGGCTGGGCGCGGTGATGGGGGCCAAGAATCTCAAGGCTGTAGCGGTGCGCGGCACGGGCCTTTTTCCGGTGGCCGAGATGGGCCGCGTTGGCGAGATCATCGAGCGGGTGGACGAGGCGATCTATAACCACCCCGAGTACGAGGTCCGCTGTCGGTTGGGCACCACCAAGCTGATCAAGGCGCTGAACAGCATCGGCGGTCTGCCCACGCGCCACTTTCAGCGCGGTCGATTCGAGGCGGCGGACGCGGTGAGCGGCGAGGCGATTGAGGCGTTGTACAAGGTCAAGGGCAAGGCGTGTTTTGCGTGCACCATCCCGTGCAGCCGCTTTCTGGTGGTGGATGATACCCGCTTTCCCGGCCTGCGGATGG
>JAAEQG010000143.1 GCA_024231775.1 bacterium | reverse complement strand
GTCACGCCCAGTCGGGCGGCAAAGGCACGTTCATACTGGTCGAGCGCTCGACTCTTCATGCTCAGTCTGTCGCCGTGGAGAAATCCCAGGTATAGCGATGCATCCTGCGGTTCTCCGGCGTGGCGAAGGACCCCTCCAACACCCACCCCCGCCGCCGGTAAAAGGTATTCACCGCATCGTTATCGTCCGCGTCGGTAGTCAGATAGACACCGGGGGCCCCGGCGGAACGGGCCTGCTCCAAGAATGCCTGCGTCAGATGTTTGCCCACGCCCAGCCCCTGGGACGCCGGACCGACCGCAATGGAAGCCAACAGCGCCCGTTGAGCACCATCCTCGGGAGCATCTCCCCGATAACGCACCGCCCGCAACATCCGCGGTACGATGCCCGGGTGACGAACGACCGCCCCAACCGCCGCCAGACCGAAGCGCCACCAACGCCGCAGGAGAGTCCGCCGGAAAAAGCTCGCCGGTTCAAGCGGACCTACCACCGCACCGATCACCTGGTCACCCGCCCCGGCGTTGGCCACCAGCGCGATCGTACCCGGATCGTCGGCGTAGGCTAAGTACATCTGCCGCAGAAACGAACGTCCCAAGAAGGTCAGGAAGAAGTCCGGGAACGCGTGCATGTGCAGTTCGACCGCCTCACCAACGTGGGCGGAAGTCAGCGTCTCAATCCGCACAGCAGCGTCCTCGGGCGCGGACTGCGCGTCTCGATCTTTCGTCTCTGGTACGGGCTGATCGGTCATACGGCTGAGACTCCCCAGCACAAGGTACTCCGTGCTCCTCGCCGGTCTTCCCCCCCCTCTTATCGACCGGCGACCGGGTCCTTCCCAGCGCCCCCCAACAAGACGGACCGCAGTCATGAGGCGTGCTTTCGGACGTAGCGGCACCGCTGAAGACCGGACGGCGCAGCGTAGCAGAGGCCTCCACCACCCGCAACCGCGGCTAACCAGCCGGTCCGTCGCCGTTAGGAACGGGTCCAATACCATCCAGGCGATCCCCGTAGTCGCCCCCCCCCCGGTGGCCGACGAAAACGGTAGGGCCGGTGGTTCACCTGCCATGACCAAGCGGCAGGTCAACATTCCGCTCACGCGGAACAACGACCTGCCCTACGGTCTTGCGTACCCGCCGTTTCGGTCATTGACCCGTCAGGAACCTCCGGCTTCCGAATCGGCTGCCAGAACCCGGTCAATCACTTCGCCGAGCGGGGCGAACTGATAGCGGGTCAGCAAGCGCCGCAGCTTCGACTCCACCGTACGCCGCCACCACTGCTGGTGAGTACGATAGAAGCGTGCCGGGTTTCCCCCGGCGCGCAGTGCGTCGTTCAGCCAGGCCGGCGGCGGACGCGTGTCAATGTCATACGGATGCATGTATACAATAGCCGGGCGCTCCCGCTGCACATGACGTATCGCCCAGTCCGTGTACCAGTGGGGAAAATAGCGCAAGTAGCCACCGCCGCACGCCGGGATCCGCCTGCCCCAGACCTGCACGGTCGAGAGAGGAGCTTCGATGATGCTGCGCCCCTCGCTCAGAACCATTCGATGGCTGTCCCGGGGGAAACCCGGCCAACCGTATCGGCGCCCCTTAAAGGGGAAGATGCTGGAATCGTAGTGCAACCCCAGGTCTGCGAGTATGTCCAAGGCCCAACGGGTGGCTGGGGTGATCGAGAACGAAGGAGCCCGATGCCCCCGGACCGCCTTGCCGGAGAGGTCTTCGAGCAGCGCCTTGGCATCGCCGATCTCCCGCCGAAAGCGCTCCGCAGAGATACGATGCACTTCCATGTGGTAGAACCCATGCACCCCGATCTCGTGGTCCTCGTCCGCGATGGCGCGTACGAGTTCGGGAAACTTCGCCGCGATTTCTCCCAGCACGAAGAACGTCCCGCGCACCGCGTGGGCGCGAAAGAGCTCCAGCAGACGATGTGTGTTACCCACCACAGCGTCTTCGGGCGGACCCTCCAGCCCGAGCATGTTCCGGGCAACGATCCGGTGGTTGTCCTCAACATCCACGGTCAGGGCGTTAATCATACGTTGTCCGAATCCCCGAACGTCAAGTGCCAGTCACTCATCGCCTGCGGATCCCGCAGCAGGCCACCGCCACCGGTCGGGCGGTATACAAAATGAAACCTCTTTGGTACCCAGCGGGTACCGGGGTACCGATAACCCTCGTCTTCCAGTGCGGTCCGCATTAGCGGAGTCGACGCCTGACAAGCGATGATGCCCAGACCCCGGCTGCGCAGGTCGATCTCCGCCTCGTGGAGAAGCCTCCGGAGCACACCCACCCCACCGCGGGCCACCAGATCGACGACCATGCCGACCTCCATGCCCATCCGCGGCTGCGAGGTGGTCACCACCATCCCCGCGAGCGAACCGCCATCCCGCACCGCCAGCATGCGACAGCTGCTCCGGGGTGAAGCATGGCGCCAGTTCCAGTAGGCTGCGGTTCGCCGGATCATCAACGTCCCGCAATCGTGGGCAAACGCCTCGAAGACAGCGTCGAGGTCTTCAGGCGCCGCGTCCACTTGCTCCACGCCCAGTTCCTCGCCACGATCGCCCGACTTGGGCTTGAACCAGAGGCCCGGCGCCCATCCGAGCGCCCTCGCCACCATCCGGCCCACCCGCGGCCGCAGCAGCGCAGCCCCGTCCAGCACCTTTACGTATAACGGAATCACCCCCGGGTAGTTCCATTCCCCGCTCCTTACAAAGCCCGGCTGGGAAGCGTCGTTCGGCAGGGTCATGCTGAAGGCGGACCCACCGGCTGACGCCTGGGCGTTGGCGGCATCGATGAGCGAGCGAAACACCCCGCGGCGCTGATGGTCGGGGTGGGTCATCACCCCGGTGTACATCGCTCCACGGCAGCGCTCGTCCCCCCATTGGTACTCGAACACCGCCATAGGTTGTATACCGATCAGCCGTCCGTCGTGTTCGGCTGCGATCACCTCCGCCCGAAAAGGACCCACGGAAGGATAGCGCCACTGCCAGTAGGAGCGGATGTGGTCGCTGGTCCACTCCGGATACAGGACGTGGACGAGCTCGTGCACGGCTTCGTCGTCGTGCGGTGTGCACTGGCGAATTGTCCAATACTGGCCCGCCATCCTGCATCAAAGCCTCGAGCACCCCCGCTCAGCCTCGTCCTTCGCACAAGCTCGCCGGTGCCTATGGCTGGAGTCGCCGCTCCTCGCGCCACTCCTCCAGGCACTCCTCGAAGACCTCCGCCAGGCGGCGGGCGATCACCTCGCGGTCGAACTTGGCCATGGCCATCTCCCGAGCTTGTCGCCCGACGGCCTCCCGCTCTGCGGGATGATCGGCCCAGTAGGCGATCTTGGCGGCGAGATCCTCCGCCGAGTGAGGTTCGGCGGCAGAACCCGCCCCAAACTGCTCGACGAGTTCCGCAGTGGTCCCGGCGTAGTTCACCACACTCGGGATGCCCGTGAACATATAGTCGAAGATCTTGTTGGGCGTGACCCACCGCGGACGCTTGATAGGCTTGAGGACCATCAGCCCCACGTGACAGGCCGCCAGCACGTGAACCAGCTCCCGCTTGGGGATGGGATCGAGGAAGTACACGTTAGTCAAACCGCGTTCCGCCGCGCCGGCTTGAAGCCCAGCACGTGACTTCCCGTCGCCGATGATGACCAGGGCGATGTCCGGCCGATCGCGGAGATGTTCAGCCGCATCCACCACCTGGTACAGACCGTTGGCGTCGCTCACGGAACCCGCGTAGACGGCGATGGTCTTGCCCTCCAGCCCGTGATGCCTGAGGTATTCATGGTTGGGCTTCAGTTCCGCGAAAAGTGCACCATCCGCCCCGAGCACAATGGTCTCCAGCATCTCCGGAGGAAAACCGCGCTCCAGCAACCGATCGTGAAATCCCTTCGACACCAGCAGGATCTTACGCGCCTTACCGTATCCGAACTTCTCGAGCCATTCCCAGACCTTGTACTGCAACCCCGGCTTGATGCGCTCGGCAGCCAGCAGATCCTCCGGCCACAGATCGCGCACCTCGAAGATGTACGGCCTCCGCTTGAGCGTGGCCGCGATGCGACCGGGGACGGCGACAGTGGTCGGCGTACTGGTGACGAAGAACAGATCAATGCCGCGTTCACGCACCGCGGCAATCGTCGCCAGAATCATGTACTTGAAGAAGGCCCACATCCGCGCCGGGATGCCCATCTTATTGTGATACGGCACGTTGCAGACCACCACCTTGATCCCGTCGATCCAATCGGTGCGGAACCATCGCCACCAGGGCATCTCTTCAAGCCCGCTCTGCCAGTAGATCCCGCAGACCATCACCACCTCGTGGCCCATGTTCACCAGATGGCGGCTGACATCGTAACTGCGATTAGGCCCGAATCCGTCACCGGAAACGAAGTGCTGATGGATATAGAGCAATCTCATCGAGAGGTGTCCTCGTTCAAGCGGATGCGCGTCACCCATTGAGTCGGCAGGGCGCAGTGACAAGCTGCCTCCAGCGTCGGTCGAGCAGCGTACTCCCCGTAGTACGTCGACTCCCAACCCAGGGTGCGGGCATCCTCCCGCATTCCACGGTGCAGCACCGTGGTCATCCCGGCGGGTCCATCAACAGCGATCGACACCCGCCCACCGGGGATGTCGAGCTCCACGCAATGCTTCTCCGCGTCATGGCGAACGCCCTGGTCCGCCAGGTGCCAGCGCAGCTTCACCTCGTGACGGCCGGCGCCGAGCAGGGAATCAGTCACAACCCACGTGTCCGCATCCACCAGTTCGACGCGACGCCGATGCACCACGCGCCAAGGCGATCTCCGGTATCCGTAATGCTCGCCCTCGAAGAGATCCGCACCATACGCCACACACTTCGCCCGCGGCCAGGGCAGCCACACCCAACGCGCATACAGATCCAGTGGGCCACGTCCCCCCAACTCCACGGTGTTATGCCCGGTGACATCCTTGAAATAGCGCTCGATCATCGAGTCCTCGGGCACAAAGTAACGGTACGTACCACTATCCCCCAGTACGTTGACCCCGCCGCACCACAGGTCCAGGTGGAGCAGATCCACGTGAGCCGGGCGGTCGCGATAGCTGTGGCAGCGCACCATGCCCCAACTGTTCCGGCTACGCAAGGTGTAGTACCCGCCAACGTCAAAGCGACGTGACTCTGGAACAACCGCAGCAATGCTATCCGTCAGAGCCTCCGGACCGCAGAGCCACAGCAGCATCTCGTCCCACGGACCGGCGCCCAAGACCCGGCGCCCCGCGGCCAAGTACCGGGCCGCTTGAACCGTGGGGCGATAGTCCACGAAGTCCGCCGCTGCCAAAGGAAGGATGCAGGCGCCGTCGTTGTACCCATAGTTGGGCACCCGCCCGCTCTCCACATCCAGCATCTGATAAAGGTACTCCCCCGCGTCCGCCACCCGAGCTCGCGCCGCCGCCGCCAACGGCTGGTGGTTCAGCTCGGTCAGGCGCAGCGCCCAAATGCAATCGTGCAGCATCACCCGGTGGTAGTTCATCGATTGCTGCACGTAACTGCCGTCCGGATATATCTGGCGCAGAATCTCTCTCTCGAGGACCTCTCGCCCCACCCGGGTCCACCGGGCGCTCCCCTTCAGCTCTGGAAACAGCAGACCGAGCATAATCAGCCCCGCCGCTTCGCTGAACGCATGGTTGTTCTTCTGGGAAACTGCGTAACCGATGTTGCGGACGATCCGTTCGCCCTGAAACGCCAGCACGGTCACTAGAGCAGTCACCCGCTCCGGCGTGCTGGCGTGCGCACCCCACATCGCGTACATGGCAAAGCACCAAGCCATGCTCCGCAGAGCGGTCTCCTGACCGCACTTCCAGTTCGGACCTCGGTTGGGCGGGTTCTGCGCGCACCAGGACTCGATGTGGCTCCAGAACGCCTCGGCGTACTTCTCATCGCTGGTCAGAGCGTACGCCCGCCCCAGCCAAAACGCACACGCGAACCGCGAAGACTCCCAGACATCCTTGATGTCCCCCATGCTGGCAGAAAACGTCGTGTAGTCCACCC
>JAAEQG010000142.1 GCA_024231775.1 bacterium | reverse complement strand
CTGCGAGTCCGGATCGGCCGAAGATCGCCTGAAGCTGGACGCGAGATGGGATGATTTAATTTTTCCGAGTCCCTTAGAGGGGGCACGCCAGGTCCGCCGGACCGTCAAGCACTACAATCTCAACATGATTCTCGCGGTCGGCTACCGCGTCCGCCCGCCACGCGGCGTGCAGTTCCGCCAGTGGGCCACCGAACGGCTGCGGGAGTACTTCGTCAAGGGATTCACGCTGGACGACGAACGCCTGAAGGGTCGTGACCAGTTGGCGGACTACTTCGACGAGTTGCTCGCCCGCATCCGCGAAATCCGCGCCAGCGAGAGGCGCGTATACCAGCGCATCCGGGAGATCTTTGCGCTGGCGGCCGACTACGTGGAGGGTCCTCCTGATAAGAAGAGTGTCCTCTTCTCACCACGGGCTTCGCCCTCCACAGCCGACAAGGCCGTATCGGGAAGGGTCGTGCTGCCACCCACGCTGGCCGGAAGAAGAGTATCCCCCAGAGGCTCAGCCATGTATTCGTACGTCTGTATTTCCTGATTTCGGTGAACTGTGGTAGACTCACTGTAGTATGGAGCGCCTTGGACCCAGGACGAGCTCGGGCAGGCAGCGCCTCTCCAAGGTGCTGAGGGCTGCCGGAGACTTGCTTGGCG
>JAAEQG010000141.1 GCA_024231775.1 bacterium | reverse complement strand
CGCTGCCCGCACCCGGTCGAGCATCGGTCGCGTGCGTACCCCTGGCGGCACCTCCAACTTGCGCGAACGCCACTCTCCGGAGATGATCCGCACCGTTCCCGCCGGCCCCGTCGCCATTACGCTGCTCCTTCCGCAAGCGCGCCCAAACCGAATCGCCTTCGCCGGCGAGTGCTAGCCCTCGCCTATCCGCCCCTCTATAATCCGGCGCTAATGCCGTCTTGGCAAGGAAAGGATGGAGCCCGTGGGATCGAACCTCTGTGAACACTGCACCGCAGTATGCTGCCACTACGTCGCCCTGCCCATCGATCATCCGGACACGCCGCGCGACTTCGAGGACATACGCTGGTATCTCATGCACGAAAACATCACCGTCTTCGTGGAGGACGGCGATTGGTACATCCAGTTCGCGACCCGCTGTCGCAGCTTGGAGGCGGACAACCGCTGCAGCCTGTACAAGACACGTCCGCACATCTGCCGCGAGTACAAAGCAGGCGATTGCGACTACGAGGACGGTGGCCATGACTACGAGCACCTGTTCACCCGCCCGGAACATATTGAGGCTTACACCGAGAAGTGGCAGAAGGAACGCCGCGCCCGCCGCCAACGCTCGAAAAAGAGAACTGCCCGGCGCGCACCCGCACCCGCAAGCTGAGACCCCACTCCGCGGACCTTCCCGGCTATCGTGCGCAACACTGGGCCGACGTCGATTCTCTTTGAACCAGCCGCGCATGGCGGGGGCTGTTCTTGTGGTCCTGTGGCTGATCCCTCTGGGCGGATGCTTCGCCGGTTCGCTGGCGACCAGCACCGGACCGCGCACCAGCGGAGACTGGTCGGTCTGCCGCGACCAGGCAGCCCACGTTGGGGAGACCGTCCGCTTCAGCTTCATCCTGACCCAACTGTTCAGGAATCGTCCGATCGATCCTGGAGGACTCGCCGACTATTGCATGATCTCCTTCGGCGACGAATGGGACGAGGCTGATCTGGACGAGGGTGGGAGATTCATCCTCACCCGGCGCATTCCGCGGGAGTGGCGCAGCCGGGAAATCTCCGTGGTCGCCTCTGCCTACCGGAAGTACGGTCAGCGCGATCGAGTGGCGCTGGGTGGAGAGCTGTTGCATGCTGATGCCGCCGATGACCCAGCCGACCCCCTGGTGGCCTACGCCGAGATCAACCTGCTGGTCTACCAGTCGTCGGTGGAGTTTGAGCTCACCGCAGGGGCGGATGGCCTCGATTTCGACACCGCTCGTATGCTCCTGCGCACCACGGATGGTCTCGCCTCCACGGTGCCCCGAGCCAGACCACCGGTGGGGGGGTTCACCGTGCAGGGCCCGACCGATGGCGGGATCTTCACCGTCCAGCTCGAACCCCGGTACGAGCAGATCAACCGCACCGGTACCACCCAGGCCGAGTTCATCATCTGCAATCGTGCCGGCCAGGAGCAGCGTCACCAAATCGAGTTCCTGACACCCTAGCCGCTTCTCGGTACAATCGCCGCCGTCCCGACTGAAACGACGGAGTCGATAGATGAAGTTCCAAGCCCCCCGAGGCATGCGCGACTACTACCCCGAGGTGATGGCCGTCCGCAGTTGGATCGTCGAGCGCTGGCACCGCGTGTCCGAGCGGAACGGCTTTGAGGAGTACGACGGACCGATCATGGAGCAGCTCGAGCTCTACCGCGTCAAGAGCGGCGAGGGCATCGTGTCGGAGCTGTTCCACTTCGCCGATCGGGGCGGCCGCGAGATGGCGATCAGGCCGGAGATGACTCCCACCCTGGCCCGCATGGTGGCAGCCCGGGCCAACGCTCTCCGCAAACCCATCAAGTGGTACTCCGTACCGCGTCTGTGTCGCGCCGAGCGGCCTCAACGCGGACGACTCCGCGAGTTCTTCCAGTGGAACATCGACATCCTCGGCGAGAACGACGTGCTCGCCGACGCCGAGTGCATCTTCGTCGCTCTCGACTACTTCCGCGAGATCGGCCTGACCCCCAAACACGTGGTGATGAAGATCAACTCCCGCTCGATGCTGGCGGCCCTGCTCAAAGCCAACGGTTTCGCCGAGGACCGCCTCGACGCCGTCTATCCCGTGCTGGATAAGCGCGACAAGCTCGGAGCGGAGGAGTTCAACAAAGCCGTCGACGCGTTGGGGGTCAGCCCCACGCAGCGCGGGTTGCTCCTGCGACTTGGCGAAGCCAAGGGACCGCACGGAATCGAGATGGTTACCGAGATGATGGCCGGCGACACGGCGGGGCTCGAAGAGGTTAAGGCCCTGCGGCTATTGTTCGATATGCTGGAAGACCTGGGCGTGGGGTCCTACTGCGAGTACGACATGAGCGTGGTCCGCGGGTTGGCGTACTACACCGGTCCGGTGTTCGAGGCGTTCGCCCGCCAGGGCGTCCCCCGGGCGATCCTCGGCGGCGGGCGCTACGACGACTTACTGCAAGTAGTGGGCGGTCCGCCCATGTCCGGAGTGGGCTTCGGCCTGGGCGACGTGGTCATTGAAGATCTGCTCAAGGAGCTCGGACTCTTGGAGTTGCGCCCGCGAGGACGCAACGTATTCGTCATCGACGCCGACCCGAGCAAGCCCGAGCTGTTCAAACGCGTGCTCACCATCACCGCCGAATTGCGCCGCCGCAACATCACCGCAGCCTACTCCTATCG
>JAAEQG010000140.1 GCA_024231775.1 bacterium | reverse complement strand
TTCGCTTGCCATACTTTCCGATCAGGATCCCCAGGACCACGAACGCCACGACCAGGGCGCCAAGCCCTACCAGCCTGGCCCACCTGACGGTGCGCTTCGCCCGTTTTTCCCCGCTCCCGTGCCCCCCAGACGGCTCCGGCTTCCCGACTTCGCCCACCGCGACCGCTGGCTTCGGTCTGGCCGGCTCCGCGGGAGGGGTCTCCTCCCGCGGTCTCTGTGCAGTCTCGAGCAGGTGCAGCAGACTGTCGCCGTCTGGCGGCCGGTCACTGCCGTTACTCCGTAGGCATTGCCGTACCAAGTCCGCCAGATCCCGCCCTGTCGAACCTGGAAAGGGGTTGGCTGAGTGGGTCGGGTCCCACCACCGAGCGCCGTCGTGGATCAGCCAGTAGGCAACCAACCCGAAAAGATAGACGTCGGTAAACGCACCGACTTCATCGCCCCTCACCTGCTCCGGTGCACAGTGGAACGTGGTCCGCGGCGTGGCCCCATTCGCCGACACCGTCGGCTGTCCCAGCACCCGGGCTATCCCAAAATCACCCAGCCGCAGCCTTAACCCGCCACCGCTCTCCTCCGCCGGTTCGACAAAGATGTTGCTCGGCTTGACATCCCGGTGCACCACTCCCTGCCTGTGGGCAAACGCCAGGACCCCCGCAAGTTGGCTCAGCAGGGCCCACCGGGTCTCGGCTGTCACCTCACCCTGGCCCTTCATCCAATCGTGCAGCGTCTCACCCGCGACCAGCTCGAGCACGGCGTAGTGCAACGTCAGCGGTCCCTCGACGACCCGGTTGTAGCCGTAGACGCGAACGATGTTCGGGTGGGACAGCCGCTCCTGGCCGAGGATCACCTCCTGTTTGAACCGGGCCACCAGCGACTCGCCCTCCGAAGGCCCGCGATCGAGGATCAGTTCCGGGTCGAGTACCTTCAGCGCCCGCCGAGCCCCGTCAAGCATCTCGTCCGCAACCTCAAACACCACCGCCATGCCGCCCCGACCGAGGCGACGCACGATCCGGTAGCGGCCATCCACCACCACCCCTTCGACCAACTGCTCCAGCCCCTGTCCAGCGCCCAGGGTCGGCCCCGGACCTGGTCCGATCCGGCCCTCACCGCTCATCGCCACCCTCCGGACCGTCGCCTCCGCCCAGCCGCATCGCGACGCCGGTTGAGCACATCGAGGTAGGATTCCAAATCACCGTCAGATTCTACCACCGCCATCCCTGTGCCGCGAAGTGGAGCCTTCGATCGGTTCGATCGGGGTGCAATTGGAAGTGTTACCGGGGCGCTCTTCAGAAGCGCACGGAGCAGTTCTTGCCGTGGGGGACACCAGTCACCCCCACCCGGCAGGCAGGATGCCTGCCCCACAATTCTTCGCCCCACCCGCCCCCCCGCCCGGGATTGCCACGAAGCGGTGCTGGCGCCCTGTCAATGTTCTGTTCTCGGTGGTCTTTCTTTTCGGGCACGATCCTGGTAAACTCGTTTCGTCTCGTCCACGCGGCGCCAACTTGATCGGCGGTAGTCGAAGTAATGGAGAACTCATGAAGAATCAATACGATGATTCGTCAGATGATCGTGTCCTTTTAGAGAAGGATACAGAGGATCAACCTGACGCCGCGCGTAAAAGGACCTCGCACGATGCGATCTTCAAGACGCTGATCCGCCTCTTCCCGGATCAGCTCGTCGAACTCCTTGATCCCGTTTTGGCAACAGAACTCGATCTCGAGCCTGAGCGACTCACCTTTCTCGAACAGGAGGTGTTGACCGATTTCCCTGAGGGTGAGCGGGTCATTTGTGACCT
>JAAEQG010000139.1 GCA_024231775.1 bacterium | reverse complement strand
GCGAGATCCTCGCCGAGGGGTCTCGCGGCGACGTCGCGAGCGAGGTATCCGACAAGCTCCGGGAGCGGCTCGGGGGGACCCTGCCCGCGGCATTCGCCCCCCGGCTCTGGCTGCTGGATCCCAAGCTCCGTCTGGTACCGCGGTCCGGGGTGGGAGACATCTACCTGGAAGGGGTCGACCCGGCCGAGGTGGGTGGTCCCGAGGTTGCCGCGGCGGACTGGCGGCCGCATCCATTCGCCGACGAGCCGGGGGCAAAGCTACTCGCCACCGGGCTGCGGGGCCGCTGGCGCGCCGACGGGCGTTTGGAGCTCGTCGCGGATCACGACCCCGGGGCGGCGGCTGCGCAGCAGTCCCCCGAAGCGTCCGCGGCCCATCGGGCGGCCGCCGAGCTGGCGGCCGCCGACGAGCTGCGGTCTGAATTCACCAGTCGGGAAAAGAACCTCTCCGACGCCCGGCGGGCGCTTCTCGCGCGTCGGCTTGGCGCGGCGCGACGGCTTCGCGGCCGTTCGAAGAAGGCGTCGCCGGGGGAGGGCGGTTGAGCGAGGACGTCGTCGGGAGGAGCAGGGGGCTCCCGACGGTTACGGTTTTTCTGCCGATTCATGCTCTGAATCGGCAGATCATTCGCTAAAACGACATTGATTCTAATTGCCGCAGGAGCTCAAGAGGAGAATGGGGCATACTCCACCTCGGCGAGGATGTAAGGGCCGATGTGCGGGGCGCGTGCGGGAACTCTGGTTCCTCCTAGTGCTGCGGCGCGTAAGTCCTTGCCTGTATCGGCGAGCACCCCGGCGCCTCGTCGCGTAGGCACCATGCCACGCCCCGGCTCGACTCTACGGCAACAACATAGTGCACGATCGTGCTGGGAGCGCCGGCTTCCAGCCGGCCCGTGGGCAAAGCCCACGTATGCCTCGATCGTATTGCTATTTCGATCGTCCGGTCGGCTAAAAGGCCCTCTCAAGTCAGGCACCATATAGGGGGGGCACCATATAGGGGGGGCACCATATAGGGGGGGCACCATATAGGGGGGGCACCATATAGGGGGGGCGGTTGCGCCCATCGTTGGGTAGGTACACCGATTTGAACACATCGATGCTGCCGGGGATCGATAGCATCGATGCGCTCCCGGCGGTGATGCGCAGGGGCGGCCCACATTCAGGACCGCCCCTACTCCCCCACCCCCGGATCGGGGGAAAAGGATGCCCGGCGCCGCTACATACCGCGCGGAGGAGCTTGCGCGTTGCAGCGCCTCCTGACGACGCCTACGGGCAGAGGGCGCTCAGGACTGCGGGGTCGGGAGCCGTGGTCGTGCTCAGCACGAAGCAGACCTCGCTGACCCCGGTACCATTTCGGGACGCAGTCCACACCGTGCGGTTCATCCCTACATACCAGAGGTCGGCGTAAAGGCCCGAGGGATCCTCGGTGTCGGGCTCGTCGTACGGAGCCGACTCGAAGCCGTGGACGGAGTGCAATTCCAACTGCGGCGTGTCGGCCGGATCGCCGTCGTCGTCGAAGAAGACCCGGTCTTCGTAGATCGTCCAGTGGACCCAGTAGCATCCGGAGGCGGCGATCACCGCCTCCGAGCTGTAACCCGGCTCCAATGCCGACCGCTCGGTGTTATAGGTGCCGACCATCTCGAACTTCGTGTCGTGGACGTAGGCCTCCGCGTCGTGCTCGGTGTGGAGGGCGTCACCCCCACCGCCGTTGCAGGACGGGGAGTCACCGAAGTGGATCCACCACCCGGTGGCGTCGCATACCTCCACAAAGGCGTCGAGGCGGAGATAGCCGGATGATAGATCCACCTGCGTCACCCGGTAAATGTCACTGCTGGTGGTCACGGTCACGATGTCGTCCGTGCAGTCGTGCCACGAGCCGACGATGTCGATGGTGCACTGGTAGGTGGTCAGGCCCATCTCCCCGGCAGCGCCGGGAGCTGCGGCCACGACCCAAGCGAGCAGGATCAGCACAACGATGCATGTGGGTTGGGAAAACGCGGATCGGAGCATAGGACCTCCTGGGGAAGCCGGCTTGGAGCCGGAGAGCGGTGAACCGACGAGGCTGCGAAGCGCGGCCTGGGCCGCGGTGATCAGGTGCTCTGGGAATCGAGTTGTTTTCATGATGACCTCTTTTTCTGGATGGCTCCTGGCTCTAGTCTAGTTGCCTGCCGCACACAGGTCGGTGAGGATCGCAGGGTCCGGAGTCGTGGACTCGCTGAGCACGAAGCAAGCCCGGTTCACACCGGTGCCCGAACGGCTCGCCGTCCCGACCGTGCGGTTGAGGCCCGCGTACCACAAATCCGCGTCAAGGCCGGAGGGATCCTCGGAGTCGGGCTCGTCGTAGGGGGCGAGCTCGAAGCTGCGGAATGACTGGAGCCGGATCTTGGCGGAGTCGCCGGGAACACCGTCGTTGTCGAACATCAGCAGATCCTCCTCGATCGACCATTGCACCTGGAAACAACCCGTGGCTGGGATGACGCTCGTTTCCACGGCGGCGGGATCGAGCACCGAGCGATCGTAGTCGTAGGTTCCCCACATGGAGAAGCTGGTGTCGTTGACGTGGGCTTCGGCGTCGTGGGTGGTGTCCGAGCCATCGCCGCCACCACCATTGCCGGACGGCGAGTCGGTGAAGTGCATCACCCAGCCATCGGGGTCGCAGACGTCGACGAGAACGTCGAGGCGCTGGTAGCCGTCGGAGAGGTCGATCTCAGCCACCCGGTAGATGTCGGAATTGGTGGTCAGGGTCACGATCCCGTCGTCACAGGTGTCGGTGCCGCCGCTGATGTCGACCAAGCACCGGTAGTAGCCTTCGGGCACGCCGCCGATCGCGTCGGGCGGCAGGTCGATGTCGAGATCCGTGATGATCTCCTGGATCGGCACGCCACGGTTGGGACAGTAGGCGCAGTGGTGGAGCGCCACCACCAGATGGTCGCCGTAGCCAATCACCGGCGAGCCGGAGCTGCCACCCTGGGTGTCGCAGTAGTAGCCCACGTCGGGGCCGGGCCTTCCCGAGCATCCGGGACGGTCGAGGCTGTAAACCTCACACCAGCCCGACTGATCCGCGGGGGCGGTCGAGCTCACCCCGATGCGCTTGCCCCAGCCCTGGGGATGCTGAGGGATGTACATGCGTTCATCGACCACCGCTCCGCTCGGCCGCAGCTGCAGATAGCCGTAGGTCGGGGTGGGATTGGTGGGCAGCTGGACCAGGGTGTAATCAAGCGCCCAGTCGGACCGCACCAACGTGGCACTGGTCGCCACCACCGTACCCGGGCAGGCGAACCACGATCCGCAGTTGGTCGTGCACGTCGACCCTTCGGCCATGAACTCGTAGTTGGTGTTCATCGCGGTCGTTGCGTCGTCGATGCAGTGCTCGTTGGTGAGCAAATGACCGGCGCTTCCTACCAGCCAGCCGGTGCAGGCACCGGTACCATTGATCAGCAACCGAGCCACGGCCCGCGAGCGGTCGTAGACGGTTGGCTCACTGCTCTCGTAACACTTCGCCCATTGCGAGTCGTCGGCGCCGCAGATCGCCTCCTCACCCTCCGGATCCGGTAACGGAAGGGGTTCCGGATCCGGATCCGGTAACGGAAGGGGTTCCGGATCCGGTGCCGGCACTTGAGGTACCGAGATCTGGGCATAGCCGCGGGCGAAACTGTCCACCTCCACCATCGCGGCGGGCAAGGGACGATTCGAGTAGAGCTCCAGGATGGCGGTGTCGCCATGGATGTGGATGCCCCAAAAGCCCTCCGACCGACCAAGGGTGCCCTTGCCGAAACCGGTGTACTTCCACGACCGGGAACCGTCAGGTGAACGGACGATCAGGTAGCTTCCCGGGGGCAGGTCGAAGCGTCCGAAGTGGGGGGCGATATAGCTCGCCTCGGGAGAGTAGATCTCCTCGCTCCAGACCATCCGGGGTGCCGCCTTGTAGGGCAAACCCCGCAGATCGATCGCCACCGCCGGCGATTTGAAGGTGAGCCGCACCTCCTCACCGACCTGGGTGATACCCGTGGGCACCTGGCCGCAGACCGCCTTTTCAGGGCCGATCACCGTCCCCGGATCCGTGGGCTCCGCCACCGCGTGCGGTGCTACGAGCAGAGGAACCATCGCCAGAAACGTACCGAACACAACATGGTTTCTCATTCTCATGCTCCATCTCTCCTTGGCTTTTCAGCCATTGTTTGCTGGCCGCCCTCCCACGAGGCTGCAAGGCCCACACCGGGCTCTGGCAGGTGAAATAACGGCCCCGGCAGCTTCTCGTGCAGTCAGCCCATCTCCGCGATCTCGAATGAGTAATCATTCCCTTCGAGTCGGTATCGTGTCGGAGAAAGATGACCGCAAGCCACTTGACCAGTTTGACGAGCAAAAATCGTACCAACTGAATTCGATCCGGATTCAGATCCGGAAAGAGCGTTTCCCTGTACTTGGTGCTTCGGAGTTCCTTTCTTGCCGTGGTCGATGTTTTGGGTGTGAGTAATCCGATACCCACTGATGGGTAACCGTTTACCCGGTTCCGCACCACCACAGTAGGGGCGGTCCTCCGTGG
>JAAEQG010000138.1 GCA_024231775.1 bacterium | reverse complement strand
GCTGCGTCATGGTCCATCCGGCCTGGAAAGTCGTTCATCTTCGTAAAGTCCGTCGGACCGAAGTAGTCGCAGACCGCCTGGACGCGACTGGAGAAATCGAGATGCGCGCCGACGTCGAACTCCTTCACGTCGCCCGCCGTCCCCAGCAGCGCAACCAGGTGCCCCCCTGCCGACGAGCCCCAGACACCGAACCGCCTCGGGTCCAGGTTGTATTGCTTCGCGTGAGCGCGGAGCCAACGGACCGCCGCCTTGCAGTCCTGGATCTGGGCGGGGAAGATCGCGTGTTGGCTGAGTCGGTAGTTAATGCTCGTGACGACGTAGCCCAGGCGAACGAAACGCTTGGCCGGACAGCGATCCTTACTGCCCGCCCGCCAGGCGCCGCCGTGGACCCAGATAATCACAGGCGCAGGCCTCTCGGCCCGCTCACTCGGCAGGTACAGATCCAGCTTCTGGCGCTCGTGACCATCGGAGACGTACGCCAGGTCACGATGCACGAGCCCCGTAGCGTTCGCTTCCCGCTGGCGATTCGCGGCCCTTCCCGGCCCAGATACACTGACAAGCAGCGCCAAAGCCACCACACTCACCCAGAACCGTGTCCCAGCGTCTGTCGTCGCGGACCTTCTTCCGTCCTTCATTGCCAAGTCTCCAAAACGAGCGATGCCCCTGAAGCCGAATTGCCCGCTCAGTAGCCCAATCTGCCCCAGATGGCAATCTGCATCCTCTCCAGATCATCCAGGCCCTGCTCGGTCGTCGGGGCGAGGTTGTATACTGGGTTCACCTGCTTGCCGGCGTCGAGTGTTTCTTTCGCTCGGTACTTCCAGTACTCGCTATGGCCATCAGCGAACGCGACGTTCGTGCCGTCCCCATGTCGAACGAACGGTGGGTCCCACCATTGGGCCGTGGTGTAGTGAATCGCGTAGCTGTCCGGGCTGATCTGGCCTTCATCGAGAAAGACGAGTCGGTAGGCCGGAGCTGGGACGGTGATCTCCGATTTCCGCTTGACCATCAATACGGTCCGGCCCACACGCACGCCCCGGTTGCCCGAGTACGTTCCCGCCGCGTCGAAACAACCGTTCATCCCGTAGCCGGTGGAGTAGGTGCGCATCTCACCTCGCACACCGGTCGGGCAGCGGTACACTTTCTCGGCCTTGCAGTAGGTGAACAGCGCCCCGGCCCGGATGGCCCCCAGTTGAACGTCACGCGGTCGTTGTTCGCCCTGCGCGAAGCCCGAGGCACAATCGTTCCCCACCCAGAAGGGCTCGCCCTCGTGAGGACCCCCCGTAGGCGCGGGGGCAGCCGGGTCGCCCGTCGGGTTCCAATAGGCCTCGCCGTTGACG
>JAAEQG010000137.1 GCA_024231775.1 bacterium | reverse complement strand
GGGCGACGGAAAGCGACAACGGCCTGTTCTCTGACCTGGTCGACTCCATGTGGACCTGGACGACGCGCTATTCCGGGCGAGGGGCGCTCGAGCGGACGACAAGCCTTTCGAACCCCAGCGCCACCACCGCGAAACCGCGCAGCTTCGCCGTTTTGCCGCGGCTTCTCTGAAGTGCCGCCTGGTAGGCCATGACCTGCTTCTCCGCCTGGTCCAGGGCGGCTTTCACCTTCGGCCGCCGCGCCAGCTCCGCCCGCGACAATGCCCGGACGTCTTTGCCGCTCATGCCCAGCTCCTTGAGAGACAGTCGCTTGAACTCAAAAAGGAGATCCCACAGGCCCGACGCCCGCGCGTCAGGACGACGCAGCAGACACAGATCCGCGTAGCCATGATCCACCTCGGGTTCCGAATGGCTAATGTAGGCTGCGTCGTTCCAGAGTAGCGTCAGGAAGACGGTTTTGACCGTGAGCTCGTTTGCCCAGAGGGCGTCACGGTTGGAAAAGGTGGGGAAAAACGTCGCTTCGACGAAATCCAGGAGCGGCTTCGCATCGCCGCTACGCAGGAAGTCGCGGCGGACAGCGGCAGCGGAGCGCGAGGCCCTGGAAGGGATCAGGATCTTGCGCAGACGCTCCACGAAAAGGCCGTGCATAGCCTCGTTGGGGATCGTCAGCTCCAAAGCCTGCTCCTGGGTCTCCTCTTTCCTCAGAGTCAGCATCCCGAAATAGAAGAGATAGGAGCCCACAAAGCTCGGGTCCTGGTCGGATGGCTCAAGCAGCTCTGAGAGGGTGAAGCGATCCCGGAGTTGGTCGACCTTGAGGGGCTCCTCCTTGCGGATCAGGTCGATGACGCTGCCGCCCTCCTCGCTTCCCGCTGCGACCTGGGCGAGGTCGTCGAGCTTGCCCGGATCGGCGGCCAGGTTCGCGTCGAGCATCTGACGCGGATATCTTCCTTCCTCAAGGATCTCAAGGAGGAAGTAGAAGGCGAGCGTCGGGTTGTAGACCCTCTCGGGGGCGTGCAGCGCAAAGCGGTAACCGTTATACCACTCGCGCAGGATCGACTTGGTGTCTTCAGCGTTGAGCTTTTTGTCGGCGCGCTCGGCCAAGACCGCGGCGAGGAGGTCGTCGATCTCTGAGTCGGTGAAACCGCAGAGGTCGGCGAGCGCCGGTTTCAAGGAGACGTTGCGGGCGACGTTCATGCCGCTGGTTACGTCTGACATCACCAGCGG
>JAAEQG010000136.1 GCA_024231775.1 bacterium | reverse complement strand
CTGGGAAACTGCGTAACCGATGTTGCGGACGATCCGTTCGCCCTGAAACGCCAGCACGGTCACTAGAGCAGTCACCCGCTCCGGCGTGCTGGCGTCCGCACCCCACATGGCGTACAGGGCAAAGCACCAAGCCATGCTCCGCAGAGCGGTCTCCTGACCGCACTTCCAGTTCGGACCCCGGTTGGGCGGGTTCTGTGCGCACCAGGACTCGAAGTGGCCCCAGAACGCCTCGGCGTACTTCTCATCGCCGGTCAGAGCGTACGCCCGCCCCAGCCAAAACGCACACGCGAACCGCGAAGACTCCCAGACATCCTTGATGTCCCCCATGCTGGCAGAAAACGTCGTGTAGTCCACCCAATGCGTGTCCACCTCGTGCTGCGCACCCGTAAACGGGTTCAGCAACCAGTTCACCGGCTGCCCCAGATCGTGCAGGTGGCGGCTGTAGAAGAGAAACCGGCCGGCACAGTAGTCGTCGGCGGTCTTCAGGGTCTGCTCACGACCGTCATCCTGCATCACTCGACCGAGCGAATCGGCGTCAGGAGGCCTGCCCAGCGGAAAGAAGAACCGCGACGCGCTCGCCTCGCGGAAGGACCGATAAGCCACCGGTTCGGTCGGCGTCCCCGGACAAACCACGTCCGCCAACGAAAGATCCGCAAACTCCGGCGTGGGAAAACCACGCTTCATCAAGCCGCTCTTCTTCCGCAGGGCGTAGAACGCGCGCCAGAGCACCCATCGCGGGCCAAGCCAGCGCACCAGCCTAAAGGAGTCTGTCACGGGAATCACGGACCTCCTAGCCCCCTACGCATCCGCACCCGATTGAGTTCGGGAGCGGCGCACCGGCGCCACCTCCGCAACTCGACATGAGCCGTCTCGATTCGCCCCGCCCCACCCCCACATTCTTCTTCGTACCGCGGTGCGAGGTTCTAAACCGGGATGCGTTTTCAGGCAAACCGTGCGGACGAATTGGCGCCGAGGTTCGTCCGAGAACAACGCTACGGCCCGCCCTCACCAGCAGTCTTCCGCGAAAGACGGTACGCTACGCCCTCCGGCACGAAGACGTATCCCTGGCGAGACCACTTCGGATCACGTCCCGGACTGGTCACGAACACCAGCCCCGCCTCGACCTCCCGCCGCACAGCCTGCTCACCAAACACTTCCCGCGCGTTCTTCAGCGGTTCGACGGCGGGATACACCCGCACATCATCCCGCCAGCCCTCCGTCAACCGCAGGTAGTAGATCGGGTGAACCGAAGCACTGTCCGCAAAAAGGACCGCATTCCGTGGAAGAATCCTGGCCAGCTCACGAGCGAAGCGCTCCGCGCCCCGGTCACCCGTCTTCCACGGACGCAAGAAATAAGTGTAACTGTCTCTATGGGGCAGCTCGCGAGCGACGCCCAAATCGAGATGGCAGGCCCGCGCAACCCCTGGCAGGGGCCAGTAAACCAGCGCGGGCATCGCCGCCAAAGCCACCGCCCCCCACCGCCAACCGCGCCCGCGGGTCCGCAACACGCGGTCCGCCCCCAACCCAAGCACCATCGCCAGCATCACCCACGCAGGTATGAAGAACGTGTACTGGTCCGCCACGTCGTAGCGCACCGCCCATACAAAATGCACCACCCCCAGCCCGACCAGCACGGTACGCCAGAGCTTGTCATCCGCACCACGCAACGCCGCGATACCCGGGATCACCAGCAACAGCCCGGGCGTAGGGAAGTTCAATCCCAGGAACAGCACCGAACGCATCACCTGGATAGGAGACGGAAACACATTAAGCACGCTACCGGAGTAGTTGACCCCAAACAGGGCAGACTGCACCGTCTCCCCCACACTGGCCCCCGAGCGGAGCTCCTGAACGATCAGCGCCAGGTAGATACTCGTGCCCGCCAACCAGGCTACCACCATCAGCCCGACCATCGCCCAGCGGACCCTACGGGTCCACAGCAGCCACAGCAACATGACCCCGTAACACGCCAGGCTCAGCAGCGCCAGCATGTGGTTGCTGATCCCCAGACCGTTCAGCCCGAACAGCAGCACCAGCCAGCGGGCCCGCCCGGTCCGACGGTACTGCATGAGACTGAGCAACTCCGCGGTGAGCAGTACCGTGCTCACCATATAGACTTCAGCCACGGCGGCGTGCTGCCAGAACGTATGTGCCACCATGAGCGAAACTGCCCCGGTGACCGCACCGGCGGCTCGTCCGGTAGCCCAGTGAACCAGCAGAAAGACATTCGCGACGGTCAGCGCGCCCAGCACGACGGACACCAAGGTCGTCTTGAAAGCAGACTCGGCAAAAGGAAGAAACTGAAACCCGATGGTGAGCACGTAGTACAGCGGGTGGCTTAGGGCCAACCCACCATGCCCCGATAGATCGCCACGAAACGTGCGGACCTGGGCCATCCCGCTGTCTTGCCAGAGCACCCCCGGCGACATGCTGGCGAGGTATAGTCCCAAGGCCAAGAACAGGACGAGCAGATAGGCACGCCGTGCCTTCCGCGGCGGGCATGACGGTGGGTGTTCAGCCGGGCTAGCGGCGACTGGAGACACAGGCCCCTCCCAGGAGAGACGCGCAGAGACCCCTCCGCACCGGTCCGCGCGGCTATCCCTGGTGGTACTTGCGGATGACCTCGCCGGCCTTGTTGTCCGTAAGGTTCAATGCCCCCAACGCCTGGCTGGCCGCGGTGCGCAGGGCAAGGTCGGGCTCATCGCTCGCAACCTCGATGAGGCGTGTCAGCAGAGTGTCACTCAACAGGTTACCGTGGATCCGTGCGGACTCCGCCAGGGCGTCGAAAGACGCCACGCGCAAAGTCTCGTGTTCGGTGTCACTCAGCGCCGTAGCCACTAGGGCACGCTGTGCGGTCGGTCCGTCCAATCTGGCCAGCACGGCGGTGGTGCGCCGACGCAACTCATCGTCGTCAGCATCCTCCAGCACCGCAATCAGCGCCGGCTGGGACACCGCCGCACTCAGCACGGTCGCCGGATCGTGGGCCAGACCGAGCAGTGCATCCGTAGCCGCCAAGGCCAAACGCTGCGACTGATCGTCCGGCGGCGGTACGCGACCCGTCCGAGCCATCACCTCGCGCATGGTAGCGGCCAGAGCCTCACTCTCGGCGTCCGCTGCCACGTGGCCTACCCGAGGATCCTTCTCGGCCAGAGTCCGAGCGGTCTCATAGTTAACGGAATCCCGCAGCAGGACTACCGGAGTCAGACGGTAACGGAACTCGCGCCGGAGCTCGGCAACCGCGGGCCAGACCCCGGGATTCTCCATCGCCGCGGAGAGGAATACGCCCGCTACCAGCCGGCGATCCTTGCGCACCTGTTCTACCGCCTTGTAGAAGTTGGATTCTCCCAGGACCTCGGCGCCCTGTTGACGAAGAAGCTCCACTATGCGATTCAGGTTGGCCGAATCGGGATCGACCACGATGTAGAACTGCTCACCCACGTGTCCCAGTGCTTCGGTCAGCACGGGGATCACCCAGTCCGCGCCGGAAAAAGACGCCCGCGGACGAGCCTCAGCCAAGGCCAACGCCGCCTTGATCCGCACCGATGCATCCGGAAAGGTCAGAGCTTGCACCAGCGGCTGGGTCGCACCCCGGTACGCGACCAGCGCACTCGGCCCCGCTACCGTGCGCAGCGCCGCAATTGCCCCCAGGGCTACGAGCGTATCCTGGTCGCGGTTCGCCCGGTCCAGAACGTCCAGGCAGTGCTGCGCCCCCGCCGCGCGCGAGAAATACAGAGCCCGCGGAAAACCATCCGGGCGACTGGGGTCCAGCTCGCTCACCACCGGTTCACCGCTTTCGACATTCATGCCCAGATAGGCTTCGCGCCGGATATTGGCCGCTAGCCAAAGCGGAATCGACTCGACGCGAGCAGGCTCCAGCCTGAGAGCGTACTCGGCGCAGCGCATGGCCATGATCGGCCCGTGGATGTCGCGAGGAACGACGACGGAATCGACAAAACCATCGCGCCAATACCACAGATTCGCCGAGGGGAGTCGGGGGTCGGCACGAAGCACCCCTTCTTCGTTGTAGTACTGCTCGGCGAGTCGGATGAAGTCTTCCGCCGCGCTGCCAGGGAAGCTCCGCCCGCACTGCCGAGCAATCCGTGCCAAAGCCTCGTCAACCGCCGCCCGCCCGCCATCCGGGAGGTCGCCCTCCGTAAACAGCTTCTTGAGGTAAGGCACCGCATGGGGGTACCCGATCTCGCCCAATGCCCGGACCAGGGTCTGCTGAAGATCAAGATCCGCCGTCTCCAGCGCAGCCACCAGCGGATTCACCGCCGGCTGACCGATCTGCGGCAGGGTGCGAATGATCCGCGGAGCAAGATCCTCCCGACTTCGGTCAACCAGAACCTGCACCATCCAGGGAACCGCATACTCGCCGGAATCTCTCAGGGCTTGAATGGCGTGATACTCCGCCTGCGGAGCGCCGCCCAGCTTATCGATGTTCGCGCCGATCCGTTGCGGATCCTGGCGTTTCAGGTGCTCGCCTTCTCGAAGCACATCCAGCACGCGCTGCGCTTCACGCCCAACAGACGAGTGGCTGATTACGGTGATTAGGGTATCCAGGCTACCGCGGTCGCGATCCGCCCACTCCAGCAACTCGACCGGATCCAGATCCGGATGGTCCAGCAACCGGGTGGCGTACGCCCGGGCTTCCTCGAACCGGCCCATCCGGGCATAGTGCAGGAAATCGGCAAACAGAGCCTGCACGCCCTTTTCGCTGTCGTCAGCCGGCGCATCCGCTGCCTCGACAGCGTCCTCCACGCCAGACTGCGCATACCCTCCCGGAACACCAAGAAACCCGCTCACCAGCATCGCGGTGCTCAGCACAAACAGCCGTAGGGACGGAAACAACCAGCGTAGACCAGCGGGGGCGGACATACGATTCTCCGCAAATCTTCATCGGGGGGAACGGAAACTCGCCTCGTGCCCAGAGGGCGCCGGGACGCACGAACCACGCCTGAGTTCCGCCTCTCCGCCAGCCTCAACCGGCTGGACCACTCATTGCTGGGCAGAACCTGCTCGAAGGCGCCTCAGTATAAGAAAGCCAGCCCCCAGGTCAACGCAAGCGTCAGCCTCCCTCCCTATCCCGTTCCCGTTCCCGTGACTCAGGGTACGGGATTCGTAGCGAGGGGGAACGCCGGAACTCCGCTCTCCTCCCCCTGACCCTCCGGGTAGGAAAAGAGGACGGGCACGGAACAGCCTGGGAACGGGCTCACGGACCGCTTCTAGATGTTCTGCAGTATGGCCACCGAGCCCGCCGCAGTCACCCCCAGGAGCACCGTGTTCAGGAAGTCCAGAAACGTCGCCGTGGTACACCCCACTTGAAACAGCAGACCTATGCCACTGGCGAGCAGAGCCGCTTGGCGCAGCACGCGTGCTTTCTTCATCGTCTGATACCTCCGTAACGACGCCGGCGGACCCCGCGCGGGCCACCGACCGCCGCTGGCCTGGGTACGGGCCGAAGCGCCGAAGTCCGGGAGTCTACCGGTTGATGGCTCGGAGTCAATCCGCCCCTCCGGCGAAGCCGAGAGCAGGAGCAGCTTGCTTTTTCTCACAATCCGCGTTATCAGCAGCGAACCGGCGGGGCCTGTGGTTCGAACTAGTACGCAGAGGCCCGCCATTCCTGCCGCAGGAATGGGTCCAACCTCAGGGAAAGAGCGCGCACGTATAGAGTGCTAACCAGCATGGGAACAAATGCCGATAATATCCCCGTGGACCTACGCACCACGGCCCCCGCATCGAGACGGAGGTCGTGCGCGCAGTAATCTAGCCACCACAAGGTGTTATGGACGAAACCGCTTCGCACCACCTCGCAATGGGGTCTTCCTCGGACCCGGCCCTTTCCCGCCACCGGAGGCTGCTCCGGCTGAGGGTGGCGTGCGCGGCAGTCGCTTGGACTAGCCTGATGGGCTGCAACAGCAACGGGTTGATGAGCAGCTTCTTCAACGGCCTGTTTAATCCATCGGAGCTGGGTTCGTACGGATTGATTGGCCGGGAGGGCACTCTGGACATCCGCAGTTCGCTTTCCCTCCAGGACGCGCCCACCGGGGTGATGGGGGTAAGCGATCCGCAACCGGAGGATCTGGTTCCTATCGTCGAGGAGTATGAGTACCAGATCGGGGATGCCCTGAACATCCGCGTGTACGAGCTCCTCCAGCGCGGGACCGAAACGGCACTTCAGGTGGTCCTGGACGAGACCGGAAGCATCTCCATCCCCGTGCTCGGACGGTTGGAGGTGGGCGGCCTCACCCTTCCCGAAATCGAAGCGGAGCTGGCCGACCAGTTGGTCAGCAGGGAGATTCTGGTCAATCCGGAGCTGATCGTCGAACCCGCCATACGGCGGAAGCTCAGCTATACTGTATATGGCACCATCGCCGGCCCCAACCTCTATCCACTGGGGCAGTATGACCTCCGCCTCCTCGACGCGATCAACATCGCCGGCGGACTCGTGGATTCGGTCACAGAAATCTACGTGGTGCGGAATCAGGCACTGCCCGATCCGGTCATGGCCACCAACTGGCGCTCCCGCGGAACCACCGCGAAGCGGCGGGGCGCGGAGGCGGTGACCCTATCTGACGGATATGGCTCCGGCGCACGTCACGGATCCCCCGCGGACCCGACGGACACCCCGCCGAGCACACCCAGCACTCAAGCCGGTCAGCAAGAGCTGATCGACGTCATGCTCGGAGAAACATCCTCCGCGCCCGCAGCCCCGCAACCGGAGGTCCAGGCACCGGCCAGCCAAGCGGTACCCCAGTGGATCTACAAGAACGGGGCATGGGTCGAGGTGGACCCCTCGGCGAAGTCCGACTCAGCGTCACCGCCTGACAGTGCTTCCTCACCGACGCCGACAGAGGTCATCCCGCCCCCGGCTAGGCAAGAGCTGATCGAGACCATGACCGGCGAGCCGTCGTCCAGTGCGCCCGCCGCCCCGGACGCGGGTGAGCCCGTGTCGGCAGGTCCGACGCAGCCCCGGTGGATCTACTACAACGGAAAATGGATCGAGACCGAAGCCCCCGACTCCGCCCCAGCCGTAGCGTCAGCTCCGGTTGCCTCCGTGGATCCGCCCCAGGCGACCCAGCCATCGATTGACTGGGCTCAGGTCGCGGGCGTAAGCGAGCAGCGGGTGATCAAGATCTCCGCCGGAGCCCTCCGCGACGGAGACGGTCGACACAACATCGTCGTTCGGCCCGGAGACGCCATCCGCCTCGCCTCGGGCGAGTTCGGCGAATACTACATCATGGGTCACGTGTTCCGGGTGGGTGCCTATTCACTGACCGGTCGGGCGATCACGCTCAAAACAGCGGTGGCCGCCGCGGGCAATCTTTCTCCGCTGGCTTGGCCGCAGCATTGCACGGTTTATCGCCGTCTGGGTGACCGCGAGCAGATGATCCAGGTGGACTTGGATGCGATCTTCGCCGGCAAGGAACAGGACTTCTTCCTCAAGAAGGATGATCTGGTCCTGGTGGGGACCCATCCCGTGTCTCCGTTCCTGGCCGTGCTGCGTAGCGCGTTCCGGATGAGTTACGGGTTCGGCTTCGTTTACGACCGCAATTTCGCGGATATCGACCGATACAGTTCCAAGGTCAACCCGGCAAACCAACAGTCGAGGTTCCCGAATCTGTTCCAGTAGCTGTCCCGATGACCCCAAACAGCATCGAAATGTCGAACCTGCCCGGCGGCACAGCTTCGGTGGACCGATCCCGCATCGTGGCGTGGGTACAAGCCGGCGTGATCGGTACGCTGTTGCTGCTGATCTACTGGCCGCGCCTCACCGCGGTCGCCGGGCGGTGGAACTCGGATGCGAACTGGTCGCACGGTTGGCTGGTGCCGCTGTTCAGTCTGTACTTCCTCTACACCCGCCGGGCGGATATTGCCCGTACCCCGGCAACGACTTGCTACCCTGGCTTGGTGCTGTTCGTGCTATCCCTGGCGGCGAACATCTACTTCTTCGTCTTCCAGCCGTTCGCTTACCTGGAAGCCTTCTCGCTGCTGGGGGCCATCCTGGGTGTGGTGCTGTTCCTGACCGGATGGCCCATGCTGCGGATCGTCTGGCTACCCATTCTATTCCTCTTCTTTGCCCTCCCGATCCCCGAAGACAAGTACGTGCAACTGACCATGCCCCTGCGAATGCTGACCACGCAGTTGTCTTCGCTGGTGCTGATGCTGATCCCGGACATCGAAGTCGAGGTGCAGGGGGTGGTCGTCGACTACTTCTACAGAGGGCGTCCGGGATCGCTCAACGTGGAAGAAGCCTGCGCCGGAATGCGCCTGATGATGGCCTTCGTCACCCTTGGCGTCGCCATGGCATACGTGGGCACGCGTCCCGCTTGGCAGCGGATCTGCATGGTGATCGCCTGCGTCCCCATCGCCGTGTTCTGCAATATCGTCCGGGTGACGACCACGGGATTCCTCCACGTATACGACCGTCGAGATCTGGCCCAGGGAACCACGCACGAACTGTTGGGGATGGCCATGCTGCCGATCGCCCTGGGCCTGTTCGCGCTCACCGGGTATGTGCTTAAACACTTGTTCATGGACGAACCCACCTCGGAGGCGGGAGAAGTCTCGAAGGCGACGGAGTCCACATGACCACCGTACCAACCACCATTCAGGAACAAATCGCTCTGGCCCCGCCCCGTGGAGAGGGTGGCGAGGGCCCGAGTCTGTCGGCGGCTGACATCGCCGCGATCCTCAAGCATCGCCTGGTGATGATTATCGCCCTGTGGTTGCTTTTCAGCACCATGGGAGTTGGGTTGTTCTTCCTGGCCTACTTCAAGTTTCCCACGTACAGGGCCACGGCTTTCATCGAGTGCATTAGCGACCTACCCATGCGCCCGGGCGAATTCGACGTGCAGATGACCGAGGACCGCCACGAGCGCTTCGTCGCCAGCCATGCCATGTTCGCGTCCAGTCCGAGAGTGCTCGACGCCGCCCTGGAGGCCCCGGAAGTCCGCAAGACCGACTGGTACGGGCAGGCGGACAAGCGCAAACTGCGGCTGGAGCTGGAGGAAGACCTGGGCAGTTCCCCGGTGCGGGACACCAACTACTTCGCCATCAGCATGGGTTGTCGTTCCCTCGGGGACCCCGCAGCGATCGTCAATCAAGTCGTCGCCAGCTACATCGAGAAAGTGCGCAGCCGCGGGGCGGACGCCTACCGGGCCCAGCTTGCTTCATATAAATCTGAACAGGCCACTCTCCAGAAACAGATCACCCAGAAACTTCGCCAGGTACAGAACTTCGTATCCACCCTGGAACCCGGGGCGATTCACCAAGGGGCGCAGTACGGACCATCGGTCATGGAGATCCTCGACCGTCAGAAAGAAGTCGCCCGGCTGGAGCTACAGACCCTGGAGCTGGAGTCGTTCGTCAACATCTATCAGGACCCGACCGGTCCGGGCGTCACCGTGGAGGACGCCCAGGCCGTGGAAGCGGACCCGCGGGTGATCTCCCTGGACAACCAGGTAAGCTATCTCGAGCAAGAACTGGATATGGCCCTACACGACCTGGGATCAGAACACCGGACCGTGCGAGCCATGCGGATTCGAATGGAGATGGTCCGCCGACAGGCGGCGGAGGTGCGCGGCTTGCGGCTGCAGGAGATCCTCAAGTTCAAAGCCGAGCAGGTCGAATCAGCGTTTCTCACTTCGCAGCACTCGCTGCTGGTCGCCCGGGAGCGGCTCACCGAAGCCCGGGCAAAGCAGGCCGATCTGGAGAGAAAACTGGCTGAGCATGAGACGCTCAAGGACGAGCTGGCCATGCTCAAGGACACCAAAGCCCGACTGGACGACGTGGTCCAGGAGGTGGAGCGAGTCGTTCGCGATCAGACGGCGGTACGGGTCGACGTAGCTCAGCCGGCGGTTGATCCGCTCCAGCGAAGCAGCCCCCGGTTCTTGCTGCTTCCGGTTGCAGTGATATTCGCGTTAGGGTTGGCGATTGCCGTCGCCGTGGGCCTGGAGTTGCTGGACACTTCCGTGCGTACACCCCAGGACATCGTGCGCCATCTAAGCCTCCCGCTCCTGGGCACCGTGCCCGACATGGACGACGAAGAAGTCGACATCGAGGTCGTGGAAACAGCAGTACGTGTGGCACCCCATTCGATGGTGGCTGAGGCTTTTCGAACCATCCGGACGAACCTGCAATTCAGTGCCCCGTCGGATCGGCAGCGCACCCTGCTGGTCACCAGTCCGCGCCCCGAGGACGGCAAAACCGTAATCTCGTGCAACATAGCCACATCCATCGCCCTCACCGGACGCCGGGTACTGCTGGTGGACGCCAACCTCCGGCGCCCTGCCCTCCATCGCGTGTTCTCCAGTATCAACCAGGCCGGTTTGAGCAATTTCCTAATCGGTGGGGCCAAGCTGGACGAGCTGATCTGCAAGACGGAGATAGCCAATCTGGATGTGGTCGGCAGCGGACCCATGCCGCCGAACCCCGCTGAACTGCTGAACGGCGCCCTGGGCGGCGAGTTCCTCGAGCAAGCCCAAAGCCGCTACGATCAGGTAATCATCGACACGCCCCCCGTACTGCTGGCCAGTGATGCGCTGGTGCTGGCTACGCGGGTCGAAGGCGTGATCCTGGTGTGCCGCGCCAAAGACAACTCCCGAGGCCAAGCCCAGCGGGCGCTGTCCCTGCTCGACCGAGTCAACGCGTCCGTGTTCGGCGGCATCTTGAACTGTGCCCAAGTCCGCCGCGGGGGGTACTTCCGCGAGCAGCTACGCACGTTCTACGAATACCAGGAAGAAGAGGAGGGTGGAGTCGAGCGCGTGCTGTCCACTGAGCCGGCGAAGGAGATCGCCACCGATCCGGATCCAGAGCCTGGCAACGACGACACCCAGGCGTAGCGTGGTCGGCGACCGTCCGGCGCACACCTCAGACAGAAAGGCGGAGGTTTCATGCGAGTCCTGGTCACCGGAGGCGCGGGCTTTCTCGGCAGTCATCTGTGCGACCGCCTGGTAACGGACGGACATGAGGTCATCGCGGTCGATAACCTCTTCACCGGGTCCAAGCGCAACATCCACCATCTCCTCGGACGACACGATTTCGAGCTAATCCGCCACGACATCGTGAATCCGCTGCTAGTCGAGGTGGATTGGATCTTCAACTTGGCCTGTCCTGCATCGCCCGTCCACTACCAATACAATCCGGTCAAGACGGTCAAGACCAGCGTGATGGGCATGCTCAACATGCTCGGGCTGGCCAAACGGGTCAAGGCGCGGATTCTGCAAGCCTCCACCAGTGAGGTCTACGGTGATCCGGCGGTCCACCCGCAAGTGGAAACATACTGGGGCAACGTCAATCCCATCGGCCTGCGGGCCTGCTACGACGAGGGCAAGCGCGTCGCCGAGACCCTGATGTGTGACTACCACCGCCAGAACGCGGTGGACATCCGCATCATGCGCATCTTCAACACCTACGGGCCGAGGATGGCGGTGGGCGACGGGCGAGTCGCCTCCAACTTCATCGTTCAGGCTCTGCAAGGCGAACCGCTGACCGTCTACGGCGACGGATCACAGACGCGCAGCTTCTGCTATGTCGAGGATCTGATTAACGGCATGATCGCCCTGATGGAATACGCCGGACCAGATGCCCACGAACCGGTCAACATCGGCAGCTCGGACGAAGTGTCCATGAACGAACTGGTCACTACCCTTGGGGAAGTCCTCGAGCGCGACCTCGATACCGTGCGCCAACCGCTTCCTCAGGACGACCCGGTCCGCCGCCGGGCCGACAGCACTCGAGCCCGCCAGCGTCTCGGCTGGCAACCGCGGATCAGCCTCAAAGAGGGCCTCACCCGCACCGTCGAGTACTTCCGCGAAGTGCTTGCCGCATCCGCTTGACCCCGACCCGCCCAGCCTCAACCATACGGACCGTCGAACGGAGCGCCTGCGCCCGTTCTGAAACCGTACTTCCACTGGAACCACAGGTTGATAGCCATGCCCGACTTTGCCACCACGATCGCCGCTCTGGCAGACGAGTGGATCGAACTGCGCCACCAATTGCACGCCCAACCGGAGACGGCATACTCTGAACACGAAACCGCCGCCCGGGTTGTGGCGGAGCTCTCCAAGCTCGACGCCCTGCGCATCACCAGCGGCGTCGCCGGAACCGGGGTAGTCGCCGTGCTCAACGCCCAGCGCCCCACGCCTTGTGTCGCCCTGCGCGCCGACCTCGACGCCCTCCCGTTGGTCGAGAAGACCGGGCTCCCCTATGCGTCGCAGAACCTGGGCAAGATGCACGCTTGCGGACACGATGGTCATATCACCTGCCTTGTAGGAGCCGCCCAGGTACTGGCGAAGCACGCCGACGAACTGCCCGGAGCGGTCAAGTTCATCTTCCAACCGGCGGAGGAAGGCGGCGCCGGAGCCCGCAAAATGATTGATGCCGGGGTGCTGGACGCCCCGCGCGTCGATGCCGTCTTCGCCCTGCACGGTTGGCCCGCGTACCCGCTGGGCAGCGTAGCCGTCCGCCCCGGACCGATGATGGCGGCCTCGCAGGCGTTCGAGATCCTACTCACCGGACAAGGAGCCCACGCCGCATACCCCCATGAGGGTTCCGACGTGCTCCTCGCCGCCGCTCATCTGATCACTATCCTCCAGGGCATTCGCACGCGGTTCGTCGATCCGATGGACCCCGCGGTCATCTCGGTATGCCAAGTGACCGGCGGTGACACTCACAACATCATTCCGGATGCGTGCCTGCTCCGTGGAACCGTGCGCGCCCTGCGTCAGGCGACGCACGATCGGGTAATGACCATGGTCCGCGAGGTTGTGCAAGCGGTTCCCAAGCTGTTCAAAGCCAGCGCCGAAATCAGCTCACTCGAGCCATACCCCGCCCTGGTCAACGACTCCACCTGCGCCGAACTGGTGGCGGATGTCGCCGCGACCCTCGACGAGATCGAGGAAGTTGATCGTGCCGCTCCCGCGGGAATGGGCGCCGAGGACTTCGCGTTCTTCGCCCAAGCCGTACCGTCAACCTGGTACCAGATGGGTTTGCGCCCTCCGGAGAGCGCCCAGATGCCCACACTGCACAATCCGCGGTTCGACTTCACCGACGCAGCCATCCCGCTCGGCGTCCACCTGCACTGTGCCATCGCCCACCGCTTCCTGACCTCGCCGCCAGCCTGGAAATGCGGCTGAGCGCGTCGCGGTATGGCCCGTAGAGGCCAAGTGGCCCGTCCATCTTGGGACCTGACCGTTGCGCAGCTGCCCGCATCGGGGCGGCTGGCTGGTCAACGGCAAGTGCGATATGATCCCGCATGCGGCGTAGATGCCCCGGGCGGTCGGTGAACCGCGTATCGCTCGGCGAACCGATACAGGTGGACCCATGCGGATCATTGCGACGATCAACCAGAAAGGCGGCGTCGGAAAGACCACCTCGGTGACCAACCTGGGGGCGGCGCTGGCCAACGCCGGCCAACGCGTCCTGCTCATCGACCTCGACCCCCAGACGCATCTTACCCTGAGCTACAACGTCGAACCGACGTCAGAACGCCCCAGCGTATACGACGTCCTGACCAACCGCACACCACTTGTCGACGTCGTCCGGAAGGTCCGAGACAACATCTGGATGATCAGCTCGCACATCAACCTAGCCGCCGCCGAGTTGGAGTTGGTCAGCGTGGTCGGCCGGGAGGTTATTCTGCGCGACGCCCTCGCGACGATGGACCAGGAATACGACTACGTGTTCATCGATTGCGCACCCTCTCTGGGATTGCTCACGCTCAATGCCCTGACCGCGGCGACCGAGGTGTTCATCCCTCTGCAACCGCACTTTCTGGCGTTGCAGGGCGTGGGCAAGCTATTCGAAACGGTCGCCCTGGTGCGCGACCGCTTGAACCCTGCACTCTCGGTGACCGGCGTGCTGTTGTGCATGTACGAATCGGGCACACGCTTGGCTGCGGAGGTCGTGGAGGATCTCCGACAGTTCCTGGACGGCGCTCGGGGAACGGAAGTGCCCTGGGCAAACGCCCGCATCTTCGACACGGTTATCCGGCGAAACATCAAGCTGGCAGAGTGTCCCAGCCACGGGCAAACCATCTTCGACTACGAACCGCGCAGCAACGGGGCCCGTGACTACGCTCGCCTGGCTGAGGAAGTACTCGGCGCCAATGAGCTCAGCGCGAACGATGAACCGGTGGAGGAGGCTTCATCGGCAAGCCAAACGCCCCCCGTAGCCGCCGAAAACGAAAGCGATGAACCGGCGGTGGAACCACAGGTCACCGAAAGTCGTACGTCTGGAGTGTCCGCCAACCTTGCCTGATCCCCAGCGCAACTTGCCACCGAAGCACACGAAAGCCCCACATGCCTGGACGATCGTTTGGATTGCGGCGTGGGTAGGACTCTTCGTCGCCACGCACTCGCCACACACTGGGCCCAAGGGTCTTCCCCCACACAGCGACAAGGTGATGCACCTCTGTGCATACTTCGTCCTGGCTCTGCTGGGTACCCGGTCATCCCTGGCTCGGCAGGTCGAGTTGACCGGCGGTTGGCTGATCAAGTGGGTCATCATCTATGCGGTCTACGGAGCAGCTGACGAACTGCTCCAGGGGCTGGTGCACCGATCCCCTTCCGTGATGGACTGGGGGGCGGATCTTACCGGAGCGACGGCGGCGCTGGCTATGGCCTATCTGAACCGCCCCATGGGTCCCGACCCTGAAGGTGCCTAGATTCGCCCCAAAAATCTCCAGCGTTGCGCGGTGGTTACACCCGTCATGCAGAGGTGGTTCTATAATGGATTTGCCCAAGCTCACGAGCAACCGGGGCAAGACCGTTCATCATGACACGGCCGGATCGGTTGCGTCGACAGTGTCACCATGAAAGGGCCTTCGAGTGAAACGGCGTAAGGTGGTCGTAGTCGAGGACGAACCGGCAATCCTCCAGGGGTTGCTGGACGTACTCGAAGCCGGCGGGTTTGATTCCGTGGGCGCCTCTGACGGAATGACCGGATTGGACCTCAGCCGACGTGTCGGCGTGGACCTCGTGTTGCTCGATCTGCTCATGCCCAAGATGGACGGCTTCGAGGTTCTGATTGAGCTGCGTAAGACGCATCCCGCCCTGCCGGTGATCATCCTGACGGCGCGCGGGGCCGAGGAGGACAGAGTGCGCGGTCTCCGCGGAGGGGCGGATGACTACGTCGTCAAGCCCTTCTCCGCCCGCGAGTTGCTCGCTCGGATTGAAGCAGTGCTCCGGCGTACGCCGGGGCGTCCCGCACCGGTCCGGGCGATTTCCACATCGGCTGGAACTGTGGACTTTGAACGATGTGAGGCTGTGTTCGCCGACGGCCGCCGGACCGGGCTCTCGGAAATGGAAACCGGCGTCTTGGCCCATCTGGCGGCCAATCCCGGTCGAGTGATCTCGCGCGACGAATTGCTCATGCGGGTGTGGGGCATCGGCGAGGGGAACGTGGAGACCCGAGCGATTGACATGCACATCACCCGTTTGCGCAGCAAGCTCAAACCCTCCGAAAGCAAGGACAGTCCGGATTGGATCGTGACGGTGCGGGGCAAGGGATACATGCTCGGTCCGGAGGTCACCACCGTCGCCACCGGTCCGGCTTCAACGGAGTAGCCTGGCCATGCTGGGCGAGAACCGGACAGTACGCTTCGCGATCATCGGATTCACCGTAGTGACTGTGCTGGTGCTCAGTGGACTGAGCTGGGCAACGGTCGCGTCACTCCGGCTGGAGGAGACCACGCGTCGAATCCACGCGAGCCGCGATCTGGGCAATCGCCTGGAGATCGCCCGCCTGCGCATGGACAACTACCTGTGGCCTATCCTGATCCGGGAGGCATCCCGATCCTTCGAGGAGTACGCTCCTTCACCGCGTCGCGACCACCCCCGGGATGCGGAGACCTACGCAGCTCAGCCGATCCATAGTCCGGAAAGCTGGATCGCCCTGCACTTCCAGGTGACCGAAGACTTGTGCTGGACATCACCACAGCTCAAGCCGCTCCCTACGTCAACCGCGGAGATCACGGCGTTGCGTTCGAGTTCGCGGGGGGATGATCTCGCGGAAAAGATCCCCCACATCACCTGTGTGGAGGCGGACGACTCAGACCCGGTTGCCGTGGAGCGCAAGGACTTACTGGAGGAACTGGCCGCCGCCTACACGCCGGATGACTTCTCCGCGCGTATGGCTGCGGTGCGGAGTGCGTCGAGCAACGGTTCTGCGGATGCACGGATCGTCTCGCTCGGCGATGCCGCCCTGCAGCGGCAGGCCCAAGCCGCCCGTCTTCAACAGGAGTTCCTGCCCGCACCCCTGGAATGCGAGCGTCCGGCCCGGGTTCGCCAGATCACCCGAGGGGTCAAGGCGAACGCCCACGAAACCGAGGAGGGGTTCGTCTCCGTGCGCCCACGGGAGATTGCGGCGATCACGCTCCCACCGCCCCCAGGCGGCGACCGATCGAGGGTGGCGCTGGTCCGGCGTATCGATATCGGCGGTGACCGAGTCTTCCAGGGGTTGATCGTCGATCTGGGCGAGCTCACAGACGTATTGTCCACGCATGTCCGCGACCTGTTCGCCCGGGTCGACCTGAGGGTCGCCGTGGACGAATCCATCTCGGACGAAGCTCCCGCCACCAGGTTGGGCTCGCTCCCGATTCGCCTGGTCGTTCCGGAGTCGGAGTTGGCCCAGATTCTGCCGACCCCGAGTTCGGGGCACGCCACGATGGTCATTGCGTGGGTCACCGCACTGGTAGCCTTGGCGGCGGTGGGCCTCGGGGTCAAGCGCCTGGTATCGTTAAGCGAGCGACGCCGCGAGTTCACCTACGCCGTCACCCATGAGCTGAGAACCCCCCTGACCACCTTCCAGCTCTACACCGACATGCTGGCGGCAGGCCTCGTGCCGGAAGAGAAGAAGGCGTTCTACCTGGAGACCATCCACACCGAAGCCCGCCGGCTGAGCGATCTAATCACGGAAGTCCTGGAGTTCGCGCGCATAGAAAGCAACACAGTCCACACCCAGATGCGCACGTATACCATCGGCGAACTCATGGAAACTCTTCGCCAACGGCACGAGTCGCGCTGCCGGAGCGCCGGACTGGTATTGGAAGTCACCGACGACGAAACCGATCAGCGCCAGGTGTACACAGACCCGCACATCGCCCTGCAGATCCTGGGTACGGTGATCGACAACGCGTGCAAGTACGCCTCTGGTTCGACATCCGCTGCCGGGATCGAACGGACCCCACCCGACAACTCCCCCGCGGGCATTCATATCCGCGTCAATGATCTCGGTCCCAGGCTGGCCATCGAAGTCACCGACGATGGTCCGGGCATTCCCCCAGAGGAACGCGCCAGCCTGTTCAAACCATTTCAACGAGGGGGGCGAGGACGGTCTGTTGCGTCGGGCGGCGTCGGACTCGGACTGGCATTGGCCAAGCGGTGGACCCGCTTGATCGGAGGCAGTCTGGAACTCGTCGACCATGCCCAGACCAGCGGCGCCTGCTTCCGGCTCACCCTGCCGACTCCGGCAGCGTGAGGCGGTTCCGATCCGCCGACCAATACCATCATCCGATAAGTCGAGTGAAACCCAGATGCAGTCCGTCCAGGATCAGCCGAAACTCCACCTAACGGCAGAGTTGCCCGCCAAGACAGACGAACTCCGGGGAACGACACCCACGCCGCCCAGAGACCGCGGAAGACCCATGCCCGAAACGGCCTGTGCACCGCCACACCACGAGCCTGACTCCTCTTCCCGCAAACTCATTACCCGACCAAGAAGCTCTTCTGTCCCGCCGTCACGGGAACCGAATCAGATCGACTGTTCGAGTTCGGCAATCCGATTCCGCAGCTCCGTCCGTGCCGCAGTGATCAATTCGCACAGCCTCTCCAGGGGCATCGCTCGCAGACCGAAGCGTGCGGTGCTCTTGGAGCCCTTGGGGCGACCTCGACGTGCAGCCTTGGCCTGAGGCTTGCGTTTGCCTTTGCCTTTGGCGGTCCGCTTTCCACCGACGCCATGCGTAGCGCTCATATGACGCGCCAGGTGCGCCGCCATACTGAACGTCCGATCGCAACGTGTGCATCTAAAACCAGCCATCGCAATACTCCTATTACTTCCTAATGAACAACTCGACTGATACCTTAATGGTTACTGCCCTGCGAGGCAAGCGCCACATCCCCTATCTCCGAGAAGCGGACACGCCGCGTCTACCGTCGATGCAACTGCGAGCCGTGAGAAGACACACCCTGGCGTCCACTCAGCGGCTGGCCCAAAGAACCGCGGCGTCACCCGGATCCACGTGTGAACGGTGCACGCCGCAGCATGCCCCAGTATCGCCCAACCATAGGGTATTCACCCCAGGATCCGTAGGCTCCATGCATAGCGAATGGTTCCATTGACGTCCTTTGCTTGCGAATGGCGAAACCGACCACCTCCCGGCCAACGGATTACCCGCATCGTCAATGCTCAGTACGTCACCCCAGAATGCACCCCCGGTCGCGTTCGCTCCTGAGTGTGATTGGCAGCCGACTGCGAGTGCTCAGCTGGGGTGTCCCGCCACTTCAGAGGGTGCGGACAGAGACACTCCCAACCCGCCCTACCCGGTGGATCGCGGAGAGACCACCTTTGCACCCACGAGAATGCGGCGCCCAACGCGTGAAAGACGAACACGCGGGCCGGAACCGAGACTCCACAATCCGCGAACCAAGCCTGATGGCACGCTCACCTTGAACGAACATGCGAGGCTGCTACGGTTGGGCTACTCGACAGCCAACGCAAGTGGTTCAGCGCCCGTACACCAGCCGTCCACGCCCAAGAAATCGCCGCTCCCCTCGGTTTGGAACGCCACTCTTCGCACCGCTCCAAGGCGGCCCATTGAGGGGATCGCCTGAGGCGGCGTTTGTGCCAGCCACCGTCACCCCACTCTAACTAACTGTCCCACAGGAAGTTATGGCGCCCTAGACAGGGCGGCGAGAGGGCTCGCAACCAAGCGAGAGTTCTGCTACAATAGGATTCGCGAGCTGGATGCAGCCCGCGCGGCAGATCATGCTGCGGTGAATTCGTCATCTACCGTCCGATCCCCCTTCGGACGGTTTCCCCAAGGCCCGGTCCACCCCACCGGGCCTCTTATTATGCGCCATGAAAACCACCCGGTCCGCGGGAGGGCAACGGGTGATCCGGTTGTGCTGCTTGGGAAGACGAGAACGAGGAGAAGCGCAGGCGTGTTCACCCACGTCCAGACGCAGTAGGGCTGGACTGGGCCATGAGCTGCTGAAGGATCAAGATGTGTTTGCGCAGGGTCTCGGCGATACTGGAGACGAGTTGCGCGGCTGACGGCCATCGGGCCAGCCCATCGAGCGCCTGCACACACGCGTCCGCCATTTCCTGCTTGGCGCTCAGCAGACCCTCCAGCAGGTAGTTCAGGTTAAGATAGTGAATGTTTGCCGTACGCGGATCGGGAACCCCAAACGACGGCGTACCGCCCAACTCGATAAGCAGATCAGCCAGGCGGGCCACGAGGTCCCGCTCCTCTTCCAGCATCCGCCGTACGGCTTCGTGCTCGGACGTACCCTCCGCGGAGAGGAATGCTCCGGTGTCAGCCAAGCGGGCAAATGGACCATGCTCCATTACTCCCAGCAAACCACCGAGTACGTCCAGAGCAGTGTGCGGATCTGTCATGGTTCAACGTTCCATCTGCTCAGAGGTGCGTTCGGCACGGCATCGACGGCCGAAGACAGACCTTGTATCGCTTCGGGTTCCAGAACCGGCGCACGGCTGGTCGGAGGAACGAACAGATGTGCCGCGTACCGATCCGCACAGTCCTTAACCGGCTGAATGATAAGGAAACCGAGGATAAGCACGGCGACGGCACACAAGTTCACCAACGCCAGTCCGCCAATCGGTGCCTCCACCGCCGAGCGATCCTCGTCATCTCGCAGCATCATCTGCTTCACGATCCGCAGGTAGAAGAATAGGCTGACGAGGGTGTTGAGCACCGCCACGATAACCAGGATCCAGTGCAAGGGATGTCCCTGCTCCGCCAGGGCGTACAACAGCCAGTACTTGGCCACGAACCCGCCGAAGGGCGGCAGGCCCACCAGCGACATCAGGCAGAAGAGCATGGGTATCGCCAGCCAGACACACCGCCGGACCAGCCCGGTGAAGGCGTCGATCGAGTCGCTGCCGGTGTGCCAGACAACCATCGCGGTCACGCCGAACGCCCCGAGGTTCATGAACAGATAAACCAGAATATAGAACAGGACCGCACTGATGGCGCCACTGGAAGCTCCTGCGCCGTCATAGGCGAAAATCGTGGCGGCCATCATCATGTACCCGGCGTGAGCGATCGACGAGTAAGCCAGCAAACGCTTCACACTGGTCTGCTTGTAGGCGCTGAAATTGCCCACGGTGCAGGTGACCATCGCTAGGATACCGACCACCCAGGCGAGCGCCTCAGTCACCGGAGCCTCGAAGTGTGCCCCGGAAGCCGCGACGGCAAATGCGTGTACCAACCGTAGCAGCAACATCAACCCGGCGGCTTTGCTGACCACGCTCAGCCAAGTGGTGACCTCCGTGCGGGCCCCCTGGAACGCGTCCGGACACCAAAAATGAAAGGGCACCGCGGAAATCTTGAAGCCAATACCGAACAGCAGCCCCAGCAGGGCGACGGTCAGGACGATCCAGTTCTGCCCGGCGTCGAGATCGGCCAGGACCGCTCCGGCTATGAGCCCGAGATCGAGCGTCTGATACAAGCCGTACAGCAGACTGGCTCCGTAGCACAAGACCGCGAAGCTGATCGCACCGAAGATCACGTACTTGAGGCCGGCTTCCGACGCCAGCCGGTCGCGCTTGTCAAAGGCGACAATCGCATAACTGGGCAACGAGGCGAACTCGAACGCAATGAGCAACAGCAGCAGATTGAGCGTGCTGACCATCAGGCTCATGCCCAGGGCACTACCCAGCAGGAGCACGAAAAACGCCGGGGCGTCCTTCTCCTCCGCGGCAGAACCGTACCACCACAACACCGACACGCCCGCGGCGAAGACCATCAGGATGATCTTGAAGAAGACCGTCAGGTTATCGACGATCAGCATGCCGGCGGCTTCCGGGGGAGCCAGACCGCTCAAACCCTCGGTCGCCACGGTGCGCCCCACGCCCAGCGTACACGCGATCGTGAGCACAATGCCCACCAGGGCGATCAGCACCGTGGTGCGACTGCTGCGCCCCATCGCGAGCGGAGCGATCAGAATCGCCATGATCGTTCCCACCAGCACCAGCTCGGGCGAAAACCACCCCAACTGTTCGCCGGTCGGTACGAAGAATGTGGCCAGCATGAAGTTCATCATCGTCGCAAGCTCTCAGCTATCAGCAGTCAGCTCCGTCAACCGACAACGATCGCCAGGATATTGTCCAACGTACCATTCATGAAGTTGAACAGCGTCTGCTTGGGGAGCACCCCCAGCACGATCGCCAGAATCGCGAACGGAGCCAACACAAACACCTCGCGCGGAGTGATGTCGGGGAAGTCGGCGTACTCGGATTTGGTTTTGCCCAGATAAACCCGCTGGATCAGCCAGAGGATATAACCTGCGGTCAGGATCACCCCGAACGCCGCCACGATCGCGAACGGACCGGCCCAACTGTACGTCTCCCGGGCCTCGAAAGTGCCCAGCAACACGTAGATCTCGCCGATGAACCCGCACAGTCCCGGCAGCCCCAGCGAAGCGAAGAAGCCCAGAGTGGCCATCGAACCGTACTTGGGCATGGTCAGCCATAAACCGCCGAAGCGATTGATCTCCCGATGGTGGGCCCGGTCATACACCACGCCAACCAGGAAAAAGCACATGGGCGAAGAAATGCCATGGGCAATCATCTGGAACATCGCCCCCTGGAATCCCGTGCGGGTCATCACCGAAAGGCCCAACAGCACAAAACCCATGTGCGAGATCGAGCTGTACGCCACCAACTTCTTGAAGTCGGTCTGGGCCATAGCGCACAACGCGCCATAGATGATGCTTACCAGCCCGATCAGCGCCAGCAGGAACGCCCAGAACTCCGCCCCCGTGGGGAAGATCGGATAGCACAGCCGCAAGAAGCCATACCCCCCCATCTTCAGCAGAACACCGGCCAGGATCATGCTGATCGGCGTAGGCGCCTCCACGTGAGCATCGGGTAACCAGGTATGGAACGGGACACAGGGCAGCTTGATCGCAAAACCGATGAACAGCAGAATGAACATCGTCGGAGCGAACGGCAGCCAGTCCCACACAAAGGTCAGTGACGCCGAAGTGAACGCCGCCTGAATGGTCGGGTTCCGAGAGAACTCGATCAGGTCGAAAGTGCCCCCGGTTAGCGTGAAACCATCGCGATAGGCACTAGCCACCGCACCACCGGCTACCTCCACCGCATCGGCGCTGTAGAAGTACATCCCCAGCAAAGCCACCAGCATCAGCACCGAGCCGGCCAGGGTAAACAGGAAGAACTTGATCGCGGCGTATTCCCGCCGGGGACCGCCCCACACCCCGATGAGGAAGTACATCGGCAGCAGCATGACTTCCCAGAAGATGTAGAACAGGAAGAAGTCCAGGGATACGAACACGCCCAGCATCCCTGTCTCCAGTAGCAGAAACAGGATGTAGTAGGCCCGCTCGCCCTTCTTGACCTTCCAGGCGGTAGTCATGTTGTGACTGGCTACGCACGACAGAAACGCCACCACCGTCGTCAGGATGAACAGCGGGAAACTAAGCCCGTCGATCCCCACGAAGTACTCGATGGTGAAGTTGTCGCCCGTGATCCAGTCGGTACGCAGGACATGGTGTAGCGTACCATAGGCGGAGCCGAACACGTCCAGCGCCCCATCAGGATCGCCACCGCCGGTGAACGTACCGAACAAGGTGAGCGACAGGAGTAAAGCCACCCCACTGGCCAACGTCGCCACCCACTTGATCATTTCTTTGGGTACGAACAGGCAGAGCAGCGCGCCGATCGTCGGCAGAAACACGACCCAACTGAGTATGCTTGCACTTTCCACGGTAATCAGTTCCGTTTGGCGGTCTACAGCACCACCAACAAGACGCACAACATCACAAATGCCGCTCCGCCGGCGGCCAGGAGAACGTAATTCCGAATCAGACCGGTCTGCGGCTGGCGCATGACTTCGCCGGCTTCCAGCGCCGTGTCCGCGATACCGTTGACCACCCCGTCAACCCCGCGAGTATCGAGCACCCAGCCGCTGAAAGCTGCGATCCGCTCGGTTACCCGCGCTGAGAGATTGGCTATCAGGTCGATCACGTACGTGTCGAACAACCGGCACGCACCAGCCAAAACCGTCTTGATGAGGGGCACCAGGAAGCCCTCGTACAGGTGGTCGAAGTAGAGCTTCTGCTCCAGCGCCACGTGTACGTACCGAATCACCGGCAACTGCCGAATCTTCGTCGCTACCTCGAGTCCGTTGCGATAGATCAGCCACGCCAGGCCCATGCCCACGATAAACGCGAAACCCACAATACCGACCAGCGCCGCGTGCGGATTGCTGCCCGCCTCGTGGGTCAGGCTGAGCATGTTGTTCGCATGGTGATGAGCTTCACCGTCAACCGCCACGATCATCGCGGCGTCGGCCGCCGCCGGAGCGGCGTCGGCAATCATCGGACGGAAGACGAAGTAGCTGCAGAACACCGTGCCCACCGCCAGCACCACCAGCGGAATGTACATCAGCTTCGATTCGTGAGCGTGATGGTACACCTCTTCGTTACGCGGCTTGCCCATGAAGGTCAGCCACCAGACCCGCATCATGTAGAACGGGGTGACGTAAGCGATCACAATCGGCAGCCAGAACATCCACTTCGGCAAACGTGGAACCATCGCAGCGATGCCCAGCTTGGCTGACGCCCCGTGCCCCTCACCGTGGGCGCCCACCGCGGTGGCGTGTTCGACTCCCTGTCCGTGCCCCTCCTGACCGGCAACCAGAATCGCCCGCGGAGCCTGCGTCCCAGCATGGTCGTGACCGCTGTGGTCCGTACCACCATCATGATCGCTCGGCGGGGTGTGCCCTGCGTCAGCTCCGGCGTAGTCCCAGTTGTAGGCCCGCTCGTAGGCAACCGCGAGAACCTCGTCCTTACTGAAGTACCCCCCCAGCCCGAAATGGGCGGCGGGGATACCAGCGCCGGCGATGGCCAGTACGCCCACGAAGAACGTCCAGCACGTCCAGGGCATCTTCTTCCGCAGGCCGCCCATGTTGCGGATGTCCTGCTCGTGGTGACAACCCTCGATCACCTGGCCCGAGCCGAGGAACAGCATGGCTTTGAAGAACGCGTGGGTCATCAGGTGAAACAACGCCGCGATCCACGCCCCCACGCCCAGACCGAAGATCATGTACCCCAGCTGCGAAAGCGTCGAATACGCCAGCACCTTCTTGATGTCAGTCTGCACGATGGCGATCAGCGCCGTGATCGTCAGCGTAATACACCCGATCACCGCCACGAACATCTGGGCCTCGGGCGTCAGCAAGCGGAAGATCCGGGCCACCAGATAGACCCCGGCAGCCACCATCGTCGCCGCGTGGATCAACGCACTGACCGGCGTAGGACCGGCCATCGCATCCGGCAGCCACACCTGCAAGGGGAACTGAGCACTCTTGCCCATCGCCCCGCAGAACAACCCGATCCCCATCAGCGTAGCCAACCCCGCGCCGAACAGGGTGAACTGGCTCGCGAAGATGCCCGTCCCCGCAGCGTATTGCTCGGCAAACACCGCCGCCGCCGTGTCGAGGTCCAGCGTCCGCAGGTAGAAGAACACCAGCATCAGCCCGATGATGAATCCGAAGTCGCCCACCCGATTCGTCACGAAGGCTTTGATCGCCGCATCAGAAGCGAACTTCTTGTCGAAGTAGAACCCGATCAGCAGGTAGCTGCACAGCCCCACCAGCTCCCAGAAGATGAACAGGAACAGCAAGCTGCTGCTGACCACCAGCCCCAACATACTGAAGGCGAACAGCGAGAGGTAGGTGAAGAACCGGTGGAACTTACACTGCCCGTCGATCTCATCCGAGTGCCCAGCCATATACCCGACGCTGAAGACGAAAATCCAGAACCCCACGAACGTGACCATGAAGAACATGATCACCGTCAGCGAATCGAGCTTCACGCCCACGTCTGCAGCCACGTCGCCCAGATCGGCCCAGTGGAATCGCGCCGCATTGGCGGATAGGTCGGCGGCGGTCCCGTTGGTGACCTCGCCATACCACCCGACCAGGGTGATCGTAGCCAGCAACAGGCTGACCCCCATGCCCGCCACGGCAACCCAACCGGAGACCGGTTTGCCCAGCCGGTTGCCGAAGAACGCCAGGAAGGCGAACGTAATCAGCGGAACGAAAACGCCGGCAGCCAGATAGATTTCGTAGTTGCTCATGGAAACCGCTATCAGCTGTAGCGTCACCCCTTGTGGGTGACGTTCATCCTAGTTATTCGCCGACGCGCCACGCCTCGTGGGCGACGCACCTCGTTGACCGGAGAACCAACAATTGGAGAGCAGGCCCCATTGCCCGATCCGGCACTCTCCATTCTCGATTCTCAATTCTCCATTCCTAACCCTGCAACTCCGCACCGCGATCGACGTCGATCGAGGAGTGGTTCTTGTAGTAGTTCATGGCCAAGGCCACGCCCACCGCTGCCCCCGCCGCCGCAAGCACAATGATGAACAGCGCCATGATCTGCCCATCCAGGCGACTGTGCTCGTGATAGCGCGAAAACGCCACCAGATTCAGGTTTACCGCGTTGAGCACCATCTCCACGCCGATGAGGATCCCGATCGCGTTCCGCTTGGTGGACATGACGAACACGCCCATGCAGAACAGCACCGCCGAGAGCACTAGGTAATGCGTCAAGGAGACGGTGAGGTAGTAATCCAGAGGTTGGCCGAGCATCTCTCTGAGCATGATCGCAATCCGCCTCTACTCGTGCTCCTGCCGCGCCAGATACGCAGCCCCGATCATCACCGTCAACAGCAGCACACTGGTCACCTCGAACGGCACCAGGTACGTGGTCAATAACCCGCGGCCTAGTTGCCCGACGCTAAAACCGTCCGCCCGGGCCACTTCCACCGGCCAGTGGGTCACCGCGATCATCACGATCAGCGTGACCAGCAGCACAAAGCCCACCGCCGCCGCAGCGAAGATCTCATGCGGCCTAATCGTCAAGCGCACCCACGGCGATTTATTGGTCAGCATCACCCCGAAAATCAGCAGAATCAGCGTACCCCCGGCGTAGACGATGAACTGGATCACCGCCAGGAAGTTCGCCCCCAACAAGAAGTACAGCATGGCTACGGCGCCTAGCACGAAGAACAGCCAGACCGCCATGCGCACCACGTTCCTGCCCAGGCAGATCATCAACCCGGAGACCACCGCCGCTATTGAAAAGACGTAGAAGAAGATCCCCTCCAGCATCCCCGACTCGACCGTTGGAACGCCCTCCTCCGCCGCCGACACCGGCCCGACGCACATCAGCAGCGCCGTCGCCGCGAGCACGAGATGAACTGAGAATCGAGGATTGAGCATCGAGGACAGACGCGACGAGCGCCGACGAGCGCTTGGCCCACCTCGGGACTCCTCCATTCTCCATGCTCCATTCCGCATTCGCCTATCCTCCCGGCGTAAGGTCGATCGCCAGACAACCGACCTCCTGCCGACGATTGATGAACCCGCGGGCCGCCGCCGTCAGAAAACTCACCACCACCGCAACGCCGATCAGGGCCATGATAACGTTAAACACCTTAGCCACGACCGTGTCCGCCGGGAATAGCAGCTCCCAGAACGTGTTGGCCAGCAGCAACGCCATCACCACCGGCAGCATCACCTGCACGCAGGAATACAGCACTTGGTCGATCCGAATCCGCGGCAGCGTCCAGCGAATCCAGATCTGCACGAACACCAGCAGGTAGGCCTTGGCGATGAACCAGATCGGCCCGCCGAAGATCACCCCGCGGAGCGCCCGGCCGACAACACCATCACCCAGCCCAGTCCCCCAACTCGCCGGCAGGGGACTATTCCAGCCGCCGAGGAACATTACCACCATCAGGCCCGCAACCACGAACATCGCCGTGTACTCGGCGAAGAAGAACAGCGCCCAGCGGAACCCGCTGTACTCGGTCAGGAAGCCAGCCACCAACTCGCTTTCGCCCTCGGGCAGATCAAAAGGAGCCCGCTTGCAGCTCGCCAGCGAAGCAATGAAGTAAACCACCGCCGCCCCAAAGGTGAACGGATTGCGGAACACCATCCAGGTATGCCACCCGCCGTCCTGCATCGCCCCAATCCCCGACAGGCTCAGCGTCCCCGCACACATCACCGGGAGCAGGAGAGCCATGCCCATGGGAATCTCGTACGAGACCATCTGGCAAGCTTCACGCATCGCCCCATAGACCGCCCACTTACTGTGCGACGCCCACCCGGCGACGATCACCCCCACCACCTCGATCCCCAGCATCGCCAGGATGATCAGCAGACCGATGTCGAGATTGCGAAAGATCCAGTAACTACCGAAGGGCAACGCCACAAACGCCGCCATCACCGGGATGTAGACCAAGTACGGGGCGATACGGAACAGCGGCCCGTCCGCGTCGTCCGGAATAGTATCTTCCTTCTGGAGCAGCTTGAGTCCGTCGGCGGGCGGCTGGGCCCAACCGTGCCAACCGCCGACACGCATCGGACCGGGACGCGACTGAATATGCCCAGCCGACTTCCGCTCCCACCATATCGCGAACGCCGGCGTGATCGTGGCGAACACGAAGATACCCAGGGCAATGATGATGTCCCGCACAATGGCATACTGGAGCGGCCAGAAGGCGTACTTCAGCGCCACCGCCAGCGGAACGCCGGCATGCGTGAGCCCCAACTCGAGCTCCGCCAGGGTGAGTTCTCCACCGGCGAGACCCAACTCCGGTCCATTGGTGGCTGCCACAATGAGCTGGTCGTCCACGAACCCGAACAGCAGCGCCACCGAAAAGACGAACACCGCGATGCCCGCCAGCGTCGCCAGAAAAATCGGAAACGCAACGCGAATCAGGATCGGCCGAAAGACCCGATACAGCGCCGTGCCCACGGCGGCGATCAGGGTCCCGAACGGACCGAGCTTGACCGGTTCAGTTGGTTTCCAAGGGACGGACATCTGGCTCACGGTATCCCTCCGCCAATGCGTGAGGCCGACTGCTCCAGCCGGTGGGACCGGCTTACCCGCCGATCATAGACCACGAGGTCGCCCCCGCAGCACACACGCCACACCACGCGTACCTAACGATCCACCTCTCCCATCACCATGTCGATGCTGCCGATGATCGCCGGCATGTCGCCGATCAGGTGATTCGGGGCCACAGCACCCACCACCGAAACATTGCTGAAGCTCGGCCCACGGGCCTTGATCCGGGCCGGAATCGCTGACCCATCGCCCAGGACGTAGAAGCCCAACTGCCCCCGGGTCACCTCCGCCTCGACATACACTTCCGCGCCGGCGGGGAGCTTCACGTTTTTGGTCTTCTTGGCAATTACTTCACCATCCGGAAGAGTGTCCAGCACCTGGCGGATGATCCGCACCGACTGGACCATCTCCAGAACCCGCACGTAGTACCGGCAGAAACAGTCTCCCTCGACCACCCCGAGGGGCCAACCGTCCACCCCACCCGGACGCCCGATCGGCACTTCAAAGTCGTACTGCTCGTATCCATCATACGGTTGGGCTTTGCGCAGATCCCAACGCACGCCGCTGGCCCGCAGACAGGTCCCGGTCATCCCGTACCCCAAAGCGGTGCGGGCCGGAATCACCCCCACGTTTGACGTTCGCTTCAGGAAAATGTGGTTATAGCTCAGCAGGTTGTTGTAGTCGTCGATCTTCGGCTCGAAGTAGTCCAGAAACTCCCGGGCACGCTCCACGAAACCCTCTGGTAGGTCGTGCGTCACTCCACCGGGGGTGATGTAGCTGTAAGTCAAGCGCGCCCCGCACAGGGCCTCGAACATGTCCAGGATCATCTCCCGCTCGCGGAAGGTGTACAGGAACGGGGTGAACGCCCCCATGTCCAGCCCGTAGCACCCCACCGAGATCAGGTGCGAGGCGATCCGGTTGAACTCCGCAACCATCACCCGCAGCGCCGCACCCCGCGGCGGAACCTCGATCCCCCCCAACTTCTCGATCGCCAGAGCAAGCGCCTGGTTGTTGTTCATCCCGCCGCAGTAATCCATGCGGTCCGTGTAGGGCACGTACTGATACGGCTGGAGGTTTTCCCCGATCTTCTCCGCGCAGCGATGGAGATAACCGATGTGCGGGTACGCCGCCATCACCATCTCGCCATCGGTGCGCAACACCACCCGCAGCACGCCGTGCGTCGCCGGGTGCTGCGGACCCATGTTGATCAGCAGCTCCTCGGTACACAGATCGGCTTGCTCTTCCCGATCGGTGTCGATCAGCAGGTCAGGCTGGGTTTGAATGACACTCTCGGCCATGAATCGTCCCTAGTGTACCGGGCTGTTCAGCTCGTACTCGGTCGTCGCCGCGATACCGTGATATTCGGTGGGGAACTTATAGTCCTTACGCAGCGGATATCCCACCCAGTCTTCCGGACAGAGGATCCGCCGCAGATCGGGATGCCCCTCGAACACGATCCCCATCATGTCGAAGGCCTCCCGCTCGTGCCAATCCGCCGTCGGCCAGAGCGCCGCCACCGACGGAATGACCGGATTGTCTCGATCGACGACGACGCGCACCGCAAAGGCGTGCCGCCAAGGCAGCAGCTCGGTCAGATCCTCGCCGTCGATCGCACACATATCGTACACACACCCCAACCGGTTCTCCGCCAGCAGATCGATCGACGAGATGCAGTTGAGCAGGTTGAAGTTCAAACGCGGATCGTCCCGCAGAAACCGGGCCACCTCGCCCCACCGACCCGCGGCAACCAGGGCGTACGGGTGCGCACCTTCGAGGACGGTGTCCTCAATGGCGTCACCGAACTCGTCTCGCAGCAGCTTGCAGATTTCTTCGGGAGTCATGCGAATCCGTTTTCTTCCCAGGCCGGTCTAGGCGATCACCGGCAGACTCCTACCGCTCGGTTCCGGCTTGGTGCGGGACTCGTGGGCAATCTTGTCCTGCAGACGCATCAAACCTTCGAGTAACGCTTCGGGACGCGGCGGACAACCGGGAACATATACGTCCACCGGCACGACCAGGTCCACGCCCTTGACCACGTGATAACCGTACTTGAAGTAGGGGCCGCCGCCGACCGTGCATGCCCCCATCGCCATGACCTGCTTGGGCTCGGGCATCTGGTTGAACAAGCGTTTAACCCGGCTGGCCATCTTGTACGTCACCGTACCCGCGACGATCATCAGATCCGCCTGCCGAGGTGAAGGGCGGAACGCCCCCGCCCCAAAGCGGTCGAGGTCGAATCGCGAAGCTCCCGTCGCCATCATCTCGATGGCGCAACAGGCCAGACCGAAAGTGACCGGCCAGATACTCCCCTGCCGCGCCCAGTTGATCGCCCAATCGACCGACGTCATGATCAGGCCGTCTTCAAACCGTTCGTTAAACCAACTCATGGGGTCAGCCCTCGGCTCACCGCGCTGGCCCCACTCACTTCCGCTGGTGCGGAAGCCGTCGGCTGCGAACGCGTTGAACGCACCCACTCCAGGTACCCGTACTTCCACAGGTACAGAAAACCGACCACGATCACCCCGAAGAAGAACAGCATGTCGTACAACGCCACGGTCTTGACCGTGGCCAGCTCGTCCGCCGCGACGCCTCCCCCGCCGAACACCACCGCCCAAGGCCAGAACAGGGCGATCTCGACGTCAAACACGATGAACACCAGGGCGACCACGTAGAAGCGCAAATCGAACTGGACCCATCCTCGCCCGATGGTGGGCTCACCACACTCGTAGATAGCCCCCTTTTCGGCGTTGCGTTGCTTCGGGCGGATCAGCCAGCCGGCGAACAACGCCCCAAAGCACAGGGCGAAACCCAGACCGGCCAGAATCAGCAGACCCGTAATCAATTGCACGCTGGTGGCATCGCGCGGCACCGCTTGCGCCAGACTCGCAACCGACACCGACGAACTCGCCAAGGGCATGATATCCACCTCTACCTAGCTCCCCGCCTTGGTCGGCGGCGTTTCGTCCGTACCCGCCGCAGGCTTCGCCGGCTTGGGCTTGGGGGGCGGTTTCTGCTCGGTCATCGCCTTGAGCATCACCTCCCGGTGAGGACGGGCGCTCTCTTCCCAGGCAACTTTGGTCTGGGCGGCCCACTCGGGGATCTGCTCCCCGTACGCTCCCAACTGGTTCGTGCGATTCACCCCGTGCATCCACGCCGGTTGCGGCGTCTGCAAGCCCTGCTTGGCCAGTTCCACGAACTCCACGATCATACTCTCCCGGTCGTACCCGGAGAGGTCGTGGAGATTGCCCATGTGGATGCACTCGGTCGGACAAGGACTCGTGCACAAACCGCAGAACATGCACTTCGAGTAATCGATGGCGTAGCGAACCATCGCCCCGCCCATCGCCACGCCGCTGGCTTTGTCCAGCTTCCGCGCCGCGGTCTTCTCGATGTAGATGCAGTCCACCGGGCACGCCTTGGCACACTGGTCGCACGCGATGCACTTCTGGACCTCGAACCAGTGGAACCCGCGGAACCGCGGCTGGATGGTCGGAGCCACGTCCGGATACTGCACGCAGATCGTCTTCGCGAAGCAGTACCGCAGGGTGATGTGCATCCCGATCAGGACGGTCCGTATCGTCGAGTAGATGTTGCGAAAATAGGTGCTCACACTATCCAACCTGATGTCGAGTTGCCGCAGGCCTCGATCAGCCTCGACACCCCTCGGAACACATCCCGCGCCACCGTGCCCCGCAGTACCCCTAAGGCTCAAGCCGGAATCCTATGGCGTCCGGCTTCCCCGTTCAATAGGGCCACAATCCCGGAAACACGGTCGCTCAGGGTTTATCCTGTGAATTATTGACCGCGACCGCTGTCGACCGCCAATCATACGCCGGATCCACTGGCATGTGCCGCGCCGGACGAACCAGGGTGACTCCGGTACACACGCGGGACAGCGGCAGGGCATGGGGACCCACCAGCGACCGCGTTTCCGCTGGCCCTGCACCGAATCCAGAAGGTCCTACCGTGGTATTCGGATTGCTATCCCTGTAGGATTCAACGGTGAAACCCAGCCTGTGGAGTCGCTGGGGCAGGACGGTCTCTGTGGTCGTAGAGGAATTTGGCGCAATGAGTACGAATGTTCCCATCCGTGTGGTGCACACCGGCGTTGGCCCGGTCGGCTGTCGAGTCATCAACCTGCTCCTGGAACGCCCGGACCTGGAACTGGTCGGGGTGGTGGATGCCGATCCCCAGAAGATCGGCCATCCGCTCGAGGAGTACGTCCCGGATGCCAAGGGAAAGAACCTCAAGATCGAGGGGAACACCACCGCCTGCATTAAGGACCACCAAGCCGCCGCGGTCACCCACACGACGGTCAGCTATCTGCCGGACTGCATCGATCACCTGCGCGAACTCGCTCGCGCCGGCGTAGCTATGGTCTCCTCCACGGAAGAGCTGCTCTATCCCTGGCTCCGTCACCCCAAGTGGTCCCAGGAGATTGACGAGCTGTGCAAACAGCACGGTTCCCGCCTGCTGGGCACGGGGATCAACCCCGGATTCCTGATGGACCTGCTCCCGGTACTGGCCAATCCGCCGGCTGAACGCGTCCGCGCGGTTCGCGCCGAGCGCGTGGTTAACGCCGCGACCCGCCGTGGACCTTTGCAGAAGAAGGTCGGCGCCGGGATCACGCCCGAAGAGTTCCAGGCCCGCATCGCCACCGGTAAGTTCGGCCACGTGGGTTACTGCGAGTCGGGTGCCCTGCTGGCTGCCAAGATGGGCTGGAAACTCGATTTCCTCAGCGAAACGATCGAGCCGGTCATCTCCCAGAAGTCGGTCAAGACCGACTTCGTGGACCTCAAGCCAGGCCAGGCTGCGGGCATCCACCAGGTCGTCCTGGGCAAGATGGGCGGCAAGGAAGTCATCAACCTGGACCTGAAAATGTACGTCGGTGCCGACGACCCCCACGACGCCTTCACCCTGGACAGCGACCCGCCGATCTCCTGGCGATGTGACCATGGCGTAGCGGGCGATCCCGCTACGGCGGCAATTGTGGTCAACTCGATTGATCGCCTCCTGGCGGTCACTCCGGGACTCAAGACCGTCGCCGACCTGCCTGCCAGCGTGAAGACCGTGTCCTTCAAGGGGCTCGATTTCGTCCCCTACTATTGAGGCACCGCCCAGACGGCCGGAGAATCATGCGTCCGGAGGCAGTAGGGATAGGGGTAGGGAAGACCGGTTTCCCGGTCTCCCCTCCCTCCGAACCGGACGTGCGGTTCTCCCGCATCCGGCTCTCCGGTCGGTGGTTCACCGCCCAACGGGTT
>JAAEQG010000135.1 GCA_024231775.1 bacterium | reverse complement strand
TTCTTGTACTGGGTCTCCACGTCCAGGGATCCGCCGGTGAAATCGCACGCGGCCTCGATGTCGAAACGGATCTCGATGATGTCCCCACGATCCAGGTCATCCATCAGCAGGGCCAGGGGGCCGGCCCCGCCGCCGTCTTCATGACTCCACACCAGCGGGGAGACCGTGGGCCCCCCGTTATTGGGATCCGGCCCAGGGGTCCAGACCGGCCCGGCGGGGGTCCAGGTCCCCGCGCTGTCGTCCCAGAAGCGATACTCGGCATTGCCGGCGTATTTCATGCCCGTGGGCAGGGTCTGGGCGGCGATGAGGTCGTACACATGGGTCTGGCCCGCGTTTCGCAGGGTGATGGTCGCCTTCTCCACGTCGCACATGTCCTGGGTGTTCACCGTGACCGAGGTGCTCACCAGGTTGGGCGTGGGAATCTCCACCGTCGATGCATCCTGGTCCACGATCTGGCACGTTTCATCCGGAAAATCGGTGAAGTGGCATCCCCATGTGGCGTCCACGGTGTTGCCCAGGGGATCGCAGGAGACCAGGTTCGAGTTGATGGTGATGGTGCGCACCTCCCCCGCCGCCATGGAGTCGATGACCCAGTGGACCTCCTGGGCCGAGACGAGGTTTGTGGCGACGTCGCCGTTGTCCGGCGAAACGAGGGAGCCAGCGTACTCGTGGCCTCCCGCGAGCGTATCCACGATGGTCACGTTGCTGGCCGGGCCGGCCCCCGCGTTGGTGACGTGGATGGTCCACTGCGCCTGGTTGATCTCTGTAAAGACCACCTCCGGCCGCTTGTCGATGAAGATGTTCCCTTTAAGCAGCATCAGGGAGGAGACCGTGTCGGAGTCGTCGCAGGTGTTGTCGTACGCGGCGTCGTCATGGCACAGATCGTCGTAAT
>JAAEQG010000134.1 GCA_024231775.1 bacterium | reverse complement strand
CGTCGGCCGGCGCCGGACCCTCCGCGCTCGGGACCCCGGTGTCGAGAAGCGCAAGGAGCCCGATCTCCTACGCCTCGTTCTGCAGCCGGCAGGCCATCTCGTAGGCCACCAGGCCCCCGAATGACCACCCCGCGAGCTGATACGGTCCCCGCGGCTCGACCGCGCGCAGCTCGGCCAGGTAGGAGTGGCGGTGGCAGTACATCTTCCCGGCCAATAAACTCTCCGTGGATCCGCGGTCGGGTGTCACGAGACGGCATCACCTGGACCGGTCCGGGATCCAGAAAGCGGTCAAGACGGCGGTAAGGCAAGCTGGCATCCGGAAGCACGCGACGTGTCACACGCTGCGCCACTCCTTCGCTACCCATCTGCTCGAGGACCGCCAGGACATCCGGACCGTGCAGGAGTTGCTGGGCCACAAAGACGTGATGACCACGGAGATCTACACCCATGTCTTGAACCGCGGTGCGGGAGGCGTCAAGAGCCCGGCGGACAGACTTTGACGGCGGACTTCCGGCACTGCTCTCGTGCTCTCGTTGCTTGCCTTGCGTCGGCCTGCGGTGGGGTGATACACTCAGGCCGTTATGGTAGCCAGAGGCTTGGTAAGGCGGCAGCAGAAGTCCCGATTGCCGGATCCAGCGGGT
>JAAEQG010000133.1 GCA_024231775.1 bacterium | reverse complement strand
GCGTAGGCGCCGGCGGATTCCGCACGCGTGTAGTAGTGGCGGTCTGGATTGGGCTGGATCAGCGTGGGAAGAGTCGGCTGATGCTGGAGGCCCGGATGCGCCGGGGTGATCGGGCCATAGGCGATCCCAGCAGTCGGATCGAGGAACGTGGGTAGGAATAAACCGATTCGGTTGGCAAGCGGCAGCGGAGCGTGGGAATCGCCCAGCAACCCCGGAACCACCGGAAAGACCCCCAGGGCATAATGGTCGTGGTTCCCCACCAGGGCGTACCAGGGGATTGAAGGCCGATCGCCATGGACGCCATTTCGGTACAAACCCCGGGCCTTGAAGGGGGCGTGTGCGTCCAGCTCGATGGGACCGTAGCGACCGGCGTCACGGTCGTCGGGACCGCTGCGCGGGTCGATCCATCCGCCATCCAGCACGTCCAGAAACCAACGTAACTCGTTGAGTTGATGATTGTCCACCGCATCGCCGGTATGCACCATGAAATCAACCGGAGCCGCCAGTTCATGCTGGCGGTTGATCGCTCGGATGACACCGTCCAGCAACTGGGTCGAATAGCGTTCGTAGGGCCGCCATGCGAAGGGAACGATGCCTTTGGCAAACGTCAACCGGGCCGGCGACTCTTCGTCGATGATCTGGGCATCGGAGATGTGGGCGATCCGGGCGACCAGTTGGTAGTCATCACCTAGTGGAGCGGTGACTTCATTGGGCAGCGGCAGGCCTTCGGTGGTCCCACAGCCCGTCCCGCAAAGCGTCGCGGCGATGAACCCCAACGTAACAGCCCAGCGTCGACGGAGATGATTGACAGTGCAGCGCAAGGTGACCATCACGTTGTAGCAGCCGGCGGGGATGCCAGCGCGGTCTCCACAGGGCGAGCACTACCCACCACACGTCTTCCGCAGCGCTACTATCCCAGCAGTTCGAGCATTTCCGGAACGGCGGCCTGCATGTCCGCCACCAGCCCTATATCGGCGACCTGGAAGATAGGCGCTTCGGGATCCTTGTTGATGGCGACGATCTTCTTGGCTCCACGGATGCCCGCGACATGCTGAATCGAACCGGACAACCCCAGGGCAAAGTAGAGCTTGGGAGCCACCTGCTTGCCGGTCTGGCCGACCTGGAGGTCGTTTGGCATCCACCCCGAGTCCACCACCGCCCGGGTTCCACCCAAGGCTGCCCCCAGGTGATCCGCCAGTTTCTCGACGTTGGCGATGTTGGCGGGGTCCTTCACCCCACGCCCGAAGCTCACCACCACCTCCGCCTCGGTCAGGTCCGGTCGATCGCGGCGCTCAGCACGCAGCTCGACGAAACGAGCAGAGTAACCCGCGCCGAGGTCGCCCGGGTCAAAAGCTACTATCTCCGCCGGAGCGCCCGGGGTTGGGTCACCGAACTCGGTCGCGTCAACGGTCAGAACCTGCCGCGCCGACGACAGAGCTACCTGGGCGAGCACCCCACCCGAGAACATCTTCTGCTTATAGGCCAAAGTCTCGCCGCGCGCCTCCCAGGCGCACACTCCGGTGACCATGCCAGCCTTCAACCGGGCGGCTAGGCGCGGCATGATGTCGCGGCTGGCGGTCGTCGAGGCGGCGGCGATCGCCTGAAAACCGTGCTTGGCGACGATGCTCTCCAGCACCGCGGCGTATGGGCCTGCCAGCGCATGGCCAAACGCTTCGCCGGTCACGGTGAACACCTTGGCTGGTCCGAACGAAGCCACCCGCCCAGCTACCTCGTCCACCGCTTGGTTCCCGATCACCGCGGCAGACCATGAACCTCCGGTCTGTTCCGCGATCTCCTGGGCAAAACGAATGGCTGACAGGGCTGTACCGCGAAGTCGATCCGCCTGCATTTCCGCAAAGACTAACGTATTCAAAGCTGTGCCTTTCCTACCCCGAGATTCATCCCCCTGCCATTGTAGCTCACCCCTTGTGGGCGACGAGAGACGCTGGTTCGTCACCCACAAGGGGTGACGCTACAGACTCAACCGGCGAGTGCTATGGGCAAACTTGATTGCCTGTGCGTCCTC
>JAAEQG010000132.1 GCA_024231775.1 bacterium | reverse complement strand
TTCGATTATGGGCGTGGCGGGCAGGCTGAGGGATCCACCGACGGTCGCCGAGCCAGCGCCCGAGTGAAGCGAGCGTTCGACGTCAAACTGCGTCCGGGCCTTCCAGAGAGCCAGGGCCTGCTGCTGCAAGGCTCGCCGGTCGCGTTCGACCGCCGAACGGGATTTTTCCAGCAGTGCCTGTTCGCTTTCGAGGTGTTCTTCGCGCTGGTCGATCTGCCGGGTACGAATGCGGAGTTCCTCCTGAAGCTTGAGCAGCTGTCCGATGCGCACTCCCGCCCCGGAGGCGAATTCGAGTTCGGACTGTTCTCCGAACACGCCCTCTGCCGCCTGCTCTTTCACCCGCAGTTCAATCGGGCCGATCCTCAGGCGCTCACCCCCGCGCAGTAGGGCGAGGGACACACGTTTTCCATCAACCCAGGTTCCCGAAGCACTGGTCAGATCAAACACCGCCGCGTGTCCGTCGATATGGACCAGGGCGGCATGAACCAGCGCGACCTCAGGATGCTCCAGGCGGATGGGCACCCCGGGACGGCGGCCGATGATGGTGACAGTGTCTTCCACCGTCCATTGCTGGTTGGGCTTCGGCCCACACAGCACCCATGGGCTCGACAGCTTGAGCGGGTCGTCCACTGACGATCCGCAATCCGTCTCCCCGGGGTCCGGGGAAAACGACTGAATCGCGACCTGGATGGGATTGTCTCCCAATCGAACCACGTCGCCGTCGTTGAGCAGGCCGAAGTCCATACTCCGGTCATTGCGGCGCACACCGTTGGTCGAGTGAAGATCTTTGAGCAACACTTCGTTTCCGGTGTTGATGATGAGACAGTGGGCGCGGCTGACCGTGTCCGCCGCCAGAACGATGTGGGCCAGGCGCGAGGCCCCGATAAGGGTAACTGGTCGCCGCAAGTTCCAGGTCTTCTGCTGAGCGGTTCCCAGGCCGGCGGTAATGCGGATCTTGGGGGCTGAGCCGGACAGACTCAGGGCGCCGGGCGTCCCGGTCGTGAGCATATCGGCCATGGCTTCTCTCCCAGACAGGATAAGCGGGTCGGGCGGCGCCGCCCGCTTGATGCGGATTGTGCAACGAGCTGAAAACGCGCCGAGACCGTATCCCGGCGGTTACGAGGACGACTCCGCCAGTCCCCGCAGCTACGCTACGGTGGGCGCATGCCTTGGACGTACGGGCGCAGAGCATCCGCTGCGTGATCGAGTCGGCCCGCCTTCCCGATCCGCAGCCACGACTGATGTATCCTTAGGGTATGTACGATTCAATCAGCCGCCAGGCAAAAGCTGCGCGGTTTGTCCCAGTGCCGCTTCCAGAAAGGTGCATGCAGTTGTGCGATAACATGTCTGTAGCGGCCGGCGTCCCCGCCGGCCGTCGGCCTGCGAGACGCAGGCCGCTACAATGGACCGGCGAAACCGACACTACCTTCTTGGAGGCGGCATCAGCCCATCCGTCCGGACGTTGAGCTGAAGCGTGTACTATGAAGGACCGGTAAGGAACGATTCGAAGATCCGGTAATCCGACAAGTCGACATCGTGGTTACCGGACGGATCCCGGTCCGGATCGAAATCGGCGCAAACACACTCGCGCGGCGGCGGCCCTCCCTCCGCACCGGTGAAGCAGACCTGAAGGCGGGCGAAGTCCGCCAGGTCCACGTCCCCGTCGCGATCGAAGTCGCCCAGGCACGGGTACACGTCCGAGACGGCATCCACCTCCGGCGTCCCCCCCGCGGAAGGTCCGTCGATCCGAACGTACTGAATCGAGTCCAGGCCGGGAACGTGCAGCCACTCCAGATCGAAGCCAGTCCCCCCCGCGGACTCTCCGTACATCTGGGCGATCTCCGTTACCGTCATCCAGTGGAAGTCCGCCCACTCCAGCGCGGGATCGAGCGGGAGCGTGGGGTCGGTCGCGTGCCCCCACCATTCGTTCCATTCTCCGATGGAAGTGTCCGGATCGTCCGGGTCATACACGCGCCCGAGCGTGGGCGCGAAGGTGTCGGCGTAGGCCCCGTTGGTGTTGAACGTGTACCAGGTCTCACCATCCTGGCTGACGGAAACCGTGCCCGGCTCGGTGAGTCCGCCCGAGTCGTCCACGCTCGTGCTATCGGGGTCCCCATTGGTCCAGTGTTCGCCGCCGCTCAGGTTCCTCATGGCGTTGCCGAACACGATGAAGTCGATCCCGTACGGATTACGGAGATCGTTCGCTACGGGATGATCGAACATCAGAATCAGATGCCCGTCATGCCCAACACTCACCAACTCGAAGAGCCGAAAGGCCGGCCCCACCGGGACTACTGGAACGATCTCGTCCAGGGGGATGGACCAGTTATCACCAGTCGTGTCGATCGTGGGTCGGCCAACTGCGGTGCTGGGGTCGTTGAAGGGTAGCACGGAGATCACCTCCAAAGGGATACCGGTGCCTTCCACATACTCAACCACGGTGACGACGAAGTCATGCGCATCGTATTCATAATCTGCCCGGGCGGTAAGCAGCCCCGAGGCAAGCAGCACGCCCACGAACGACGCCACGAACAGAAGCTGATAGCACTGCAAACGTAGCATGAAACACACTCCTCTTGCATATCTTGCCAACGGCAGTACGGGCGAAGGTCTCACTTCAGGTCGTACATGCTGTTGTCGGACGACAGAAACCCAGTGCCGGCGGCGATGTTCGCTCGATCCGCCGGATACGTGTCAGTGTGGCGGGGTTTCCACGCTTCGGCGTGTCCGTCACAGAACGCGACATTGGTTCTTACCAGATGACGGTAGTCCTGAGTCCCGCCCTGGCGCCCCGAGAAACTGAGGTCCCCGGGGTTTGCCCAGGGGGCCCGCATGAACTTGTTGGCTCCACCGGCGTACCCGCCATCGCCGAACAGGGCGGTGCGCTCCGGTGTTCTCACTTCGGAAACCATGGCTGGATCAGGAATGGATTCGCCGGCTCCGTGCCCGATGTAGCTGGTGTTGTAGTTGTAGCCGGTGTAGGGATCGGCCTGCCAGTTGTGCGCGCCGACGAAGGCTGGGCATTGGTGAACCTGCTCGGTGCCCGCACCTTGCCACAGCAAGCCAAGCGTCACGCGGACCGTTGGTGGGCGCGTGCTCCAGTCTTTCGTGGTGGTGAAGTCCCATGCGTAGGAGACGAGCACCGGGACGCTTTGCCAGTAAAGAGCAATCGGGTAACGGTCTTCGTGCTCGTGGGCGTAGGTGTGGGCGGCGACCGTCATTTGGCGAAGGTTGCTCAAACACTTGACGCCCTTGGCGGTGTCCCTTGCGTGCCGAAGCGATGGGAACATAATCGCGAGCAGCAGCGAGATGATCGACACCACCACCAGCACTTCGACTAGGGTGAATCCAGCCCCGGAACACTGTGCTACATGGGCATGACGTGAGCGCGAAGGCATCAGCGCCACCTCCGCAGCGCGATGACCGCGCCGATCACCACCAAACCCAGCGATGCCGGCTCGGGTGCGGGCGCACCAGCCCGACCGTAGACCCAACCGTCCGCGTCCCCGTCCTCCACGACGCGCTTGCCTACGGCAAGCATCGATGAGGACCAGACGGTATCGTCGCTCTCCATGGTCCAGTAGTGCCAGTAGTTCTCCCCGCCGGTCCAGCCGGAGTCGCTGTGTCCGTCGAAGGCGATCCCGTCGATGAGGATCCCAGCTTCGCCCCAGTCTTGCCGAACGGTGGTCAGACTGGTCTCGGCTTCGACGATGTCGAACAACGCCAGCCCGGTACTGGTATCAGCATCCACCAGCCCGAACGAAATCGTGAAGTCGTATAACGCCCCGTCGCCGAACTCGATCCACAGCTCCGCCTGATTGACCCCCGATCCCACTTCGATTGTGTCAGCCTGAGCTCCCTCGGCCAGGCAGACCGTGCCCACCACCGCGCAAAGCCACTTCACACTACTTTTCCCACGCATTTGGTGCCTCCTCCGCGAGTGACCGCTCGGACCGCCGCCGCCACGTGGGACGGATTGCGCCAGCCGAGCTCGGTCAGGCGAGCCAGACGCCGGTGAGGTGGGAGTGGGTCTGCGCTACCGCCGGGTCTGGTGGCCCGTCGGTCTGCGCGCACGTTCGCACGCCTGGGTTAGAGCAAGAAAAGCTAACAGACGTGAAAACGACCACCGAACCTTCCCTCGAAGGCACTGGCCCAAGACGAGTGGTTTCCCTGGCCGGTCTCCTGACTTCCGGGCTCGCCGCCGGGTCCCACCTCATCAGAGATGGGGCGCCTGCTCGACTACTACTCGCCGCACCTTCTCACCCGCCTGAAGCGGGCAATGGTCGTTTGCAGCTTTCGTTCCCGGTTACAGTAGCGGGGCTGTTCCGGATTCTCACCGGTATTCCCGATTCTGCCGCCCGCATCCAACGGGCAGCCACCAGTAACCATCAGTGCTTATAGGACGGTCGCCGCCCCGCGTCAAGCTACTGATCCCGTGGCCCGGCTAGAAACCGCGGGCGGCCATGCCCCCCTCCACCTGGTTTGACCTCCAGATAGCTTGTTAGGATAATGAGGGACTCGGAAGTGAGGTACGGCGAGACCCACGTTGGAGCGCACCGATGATCAAAGCCAGCGACATCCGTAAGGGAAAGACCATCATCCACGAAGGCTCGCTCTTCGTGTGCCACGACGCCCAGCACGTCGCCAAGGGCAACAAGCGCAGCTACATGCAGACCAAGCTCCGGAATCTCAAGAGCGGAGCCATGATGGACGTGCGTTTCAGCGTGGACGACAAGATCGACGTGCCGTTCGTGGAGAGCAAAGAGTACGAGTTCCTCTACAAGGACGGCCAAGACTACATCTTCATGGACACCACGACGTACGATCAACTCCCCATCGATACGGATCTGATCGGTGACGGAGTCAACTACCTGGTCCCCAACATCAAGGTCACCTGTGACGTTTACGAAGACGGGATCATCGCGGTAAACCTGCCGCACACGCTTGACCTGGTGGTTAAGGACACTCCCCCGGTGGTCAAGGGCGCCACCGTCACCAACCAACCCAAAGAGGCCGTGCTCGAGACCGGCGTCCGCGTTCGCGTTCCCGGTTTCATCGCTCCCGGCGAGAAGATCCGCGTCGATACCCGCTCCGGCGAGTACATCGAACGGGCTAAGAGCTGACCGGTTTGCACCTCCCAAAAAGTGAGCCGCGTCCGTAAGGGAGCGGTCCATTAGCGGTGAACGCTGCCAGCTAAATCGAGCGCGATTCGCTATCGGTGAATGATGTGTCCGGGCCTCCGCGGTCTCCAAGACTCAACAGCGCCGGCAGTAGCAGCAGGGTCGCCGCCAGGCAGCCGGCGATGCTCAGCACCACCAGCCCACCCAGGCGCGCGTTGGCCGGAACCTGGGATAGCATCAGAATGCCAAAACCCAAGGCGACCGCCAAGGCGTCGATCAGCACGGCTGGCCCGGTATGGGTTATCGCGTCGGCGCGGGCTTCGCTCTGCTCCAACCCGCGGGCTCGGGCCATCCGGTAGCGCTCCAGGAAGTGGATGGCGTAATCCACGCCTATCCCCAGGGTCATCCCGGCGAACATCGACGTCGCCACCCCCAGTGGAACGCCCACCCATCCCATCACCGCGAAGTTGACCAACACCGCAAACGCGCACGGAAGCACCGCCAGTACGCCCCAGATCAGCGACCGCCCCAGAATCGTGGTGACCACCAGGATCCCCACCAGAGACACCAGCAGCGAGCCCACCTGGGTGGTTACGATCGCCTTGATCAGGGTTTGGCTGACGGCGATGTCCCCGGCGAACTCCAGGTTGATACCGTGCGGAGCCAGGTGTTCGCGCTCGTAATCTCGGATGGCGTCCATCAGGCGTTGGGTATCGACGTAGTTTGCGTCCTTCATGAATGCATAGATCAGGCAGCGGGCATAATCGTCGTCGATGATCTGGTGCAGCCGCTCCTGCCCGCGAATGCGCCCGTAGTCGGCCCACAGCAGCTCCACCTCATCCGTGCTGTCGGGCAGGCAGCGCTTCTCTTCGCGGCGCGCTTTCATGAACCGGGTGGTGGCGATGTAGTCTGCCGGCCCGATCACTCCGCCGACCGCCTCTGCGGCGCGTCCTTCGAGGAACGCCTCCAGGGCTTCGATCCGCTGCAGTGTCTGCGGTTGCAGCAACCGCTGGGGCGTAATCTCGTAGCGCAGGGTCTCCCCCGGAGTCAAGCCGATGAGCGTTCTTACCAGGGCGTGGCGCCGGGGCGTGGCAACTTCGATGACGCCGTCATGCACGGTGACCGCTTCGATGCGCGATTTACGCGACTTCCAGTTTCGGCGTCGCCGCCGGTCGGTCGGTTGTGGTCGTTTGGTCTCCGGCTCACCCGCCCGCTCCACATAGAACCGCCGACCGACCAGAGATTCGGGATCGTCCACCAGGTTCGTGGGCAGGAAGAACTTGTGATCGCCGACGGCGTCGGGCTCGAGTTCGCCGGTGAGCACGTCGTGCCCAGTATCGACGTGGACCAGCAGCATGTGCATACCCAGGAAACGATCGTTGAACGCCTGGGTGGCTTGATAGAACCTGCTTTCGGGGGAGAATCCGTTGATCCAGCTATCCTGGACGAGGATGCGGCGCACACCAAACGGCGCCGCGACCGCACCGATCAAAGCCAACACAATGATCGCATACCGCCAGCGCGTAACCTGCGCGCCCACCCGCTCGAAGACTCGCTCGAGCAGTGCAGGGCGGGCATTCGCTCCCTGCGACCGGATCAGCCAGCGCGGCGGGATCAGGGCGAGCTGGGCAGGAACTACCGTCAGGGACCACAACATGCAGAAGACGATGCCCACCGCGGTGAATACTCCGAACGCCTTTACCGGAACCTGTGGCGACAGGGCAAAGGATAGAAAGGCTACGGCTGTGGTGACCGAAGTCTTGACCACCGGACGCCACATCTCGTCCATGGCGACGGTGACAGAGTTGCGGTGGGGCTGTTCGGGGTGGTCACGCAGCTGCCGGGTATAGCGGCTGAAGATGTGGATCTCGTCCGCTATTCCCATCGCGGTGAGAATGACCGGCAGAACGGCGATGGTCAGGTAGACCGGAACGTCCAGCCAACCCATCAGCCCGAAGACCACCGCCAGGCACGCGCCGACCTCGATCATCGGCAGGACTGAAGCGGTCACACTTCGAAAGCACGCCAGGAAGACCAACACCATGATGCCGATCGCGACCGGCACCAGACCGACGTGCCTCCCCAGGAACCTCCGGGTCTCGTACAAGTTCGCAGGCCACGCCCAAGCCTCGTCGCCGGCGCGACCCACCCGCTGACCGAGCACGAACTCGGGGACGCCCAGATCCTCCAAGATATGCGTGCCCAGCAAAGCCTCCGCCACCGGAGCGCCGATGACGTCGATCTGCTCGGGACGGTCGCCCTGCAAGGCCACGATGTCCTTGATGCGTGCGTACAGCTCCGCCCGGCCGATCTGCGGGGGCACGCCGACCAGAATGGACGCGGCGTGATCGTCGAAAGCGATCACTGTCCCGTCGTAGAGCTGGATGTCCCGGATGTCGCGGCGAAGGTTATCTAATTGTTGGCGTGTGTCCGGCAGGGGTTCGAGGAAGGTGCGGAACTTGAGCGTTCCCTGACGTACGCGGTAGTTGTGTTCGGTGTCCAGGCTGGAGATGTTCTCCGGCTGCACCCCGTCGATCTCGCCGAACGCTGCGGTGAGGTTCTGAATAAACGCCAGGGTGTCGGAGTTGAAGATCCCATGCTCGCCCTCCCGGCGGATGAGCACGGCGATGGGATCCTCCACCCCAAACGTATCCCGTACCGCCCGGTCGAAGACCACCGCTTCGGCGTCCGCCGGTACCAGGGCGTGGCCATCCGTCCGGATCTGCAAATACAGCGCGCCCGGAGCGATCGCCGCGGTGACCAGCAGCGCGAGCCCGATAACCGTCTTGGGACGCCTGATAGAGAAGCGGTGAAGCCAGCCCACTGGTAGCCCCGTCAATACTTGACCCACGTACAACCACAATGCGGAGAAGCGGCGATGCTACAGCCGCCTCGCCCGCGGAGCAACCGGCACGGGCAACACCGCTTCCCGGCGGCTCGACCGCCGGGCAGGACGCCTCGGGTCGCCCTGCCTGACCGCAACCCCGTTGGAGCTTCTGCCTTTATGGGACCCGTGCATTAGGGCAATGCAGCGAATCGCCTGTTGGAGAAGCCCTCCAGGACGGCCAAACGGAATGCGCGCCAACGAACCTAATGGAGCGAGTCGTCGTGGCCGAAGCTCACATGTTGGCTACCCTTGGAGGTTTCTGCCATGAAACACACTTGCCTGATGATCGGCTTCTCGCTTGTCGCTCTCTCCGCGCACGTCTCCCGAGCCTCTGATCTGCTCATGTACGTGAACGATTCGGCGAACCGCCTGCTAACCGTGGACGTTGCCACTGGGCACGTGGAGCGCCTCGGCACCACGGGCGCCCAATTCACGGACATCGCCTTCAGCCTGGAAGAGCGCTTGTATGGCGTTACCCGGACATACTTGTATGAGATCGATCCGGCGAACGGTCGGAGTACGCTGATCGGACGCCACGGTTTCGGCGAGCCGGGCCATTCGTACGGGATAGACTCGTTGACGTTCGCCTCCGATAACACCTTGTACGCTGCCGGTAGCAATGTGCTGATCCGCATCGATACGGATACCGGCGCCGGCACAGCCGTCGGTACGTTGTCCGGGTACAGTTCTGCCGGTGACATGGCCGCCGACGCTCAGGGGCGGTTGTTCTTGACCAGCGACGCAGGCATGCTCCTGGAGGTGAACCGCGACGGTTCAGGAGCGATGCCCATCGGCAGCCTGCCATACACTGACATCTACGCGTTCGCCGGTACTGCGGGCGGCGTCCTGTATGGTATTCGATCAACCAACGAAATCGTTAACGTCTCTCCGGACACCGGCCAAGCCACGATCGTGGGAGAACTCGGAGGCGATTTTCTGGGGTACTCTTGGGGCGGGAGCTTTCCGCACCAGTTCGCGCCGGAACCTTCCTCACTGGTGATCTGCCTGTCCGGCGCCGCATTCCTGGCACTTCGAGGGAGAAAGTGCAGAAACTATCCCACAACGTGACGATGATGGGTATGGCTGCATTCTCCGGCCCTTCCTCAGGAATCTTGGGACAAGCTCTACTGCTCTGACACACCTCACTTGATGGCGTGACCCGAACCGAGCTACGACTGTGGGGGAGCAGACTCATGAGGGCGGCTGATGCTGCGCTCAACCGCTTCCTCACGGGCGCGGCTCGGATTCCCGGGTGAATCGCCGGCACCGACGACCAGTCCCGCAGCATGCTCGAGCTGTTCATGGAACGCCACGGCGAACCTTCATCGCCAGTGCCTGCGTACGTGGGCAGGTGAATGACCGGTTGCGCTGCGTCTGGCCCCGTCTGACGTTTTTGGCGTACATTGTGTAATGTTCAGGCGTCTCAGGCGTCTTGGTAGGTGTAGCACGTGCGGAATGGCCGACGCAGCCGGCCCCGTGCAAGTGTCCGAAGGGTGCCCCGGTTGACCGATTGGGACGACATTGTGGCTGCTCATGGTCCGTCGGTATGGCGGATGGCGTATCGCCTGACGGGCCATGCGCATGATGCTGACGAGTGTTTGCAGGACGTGTTCCTGTCTGCGCTGAAGGTTTCGCGGCGTGAGCCGGTGCGCAACTGGCCGGCGCTGCTCAAGCGTTCAGCCGCCAACTGGGCGATTGACCGGCTTCGCCGGCGGGCTCGTCACGCCGGTCGTGACTGCGGGAGTGGGGAGTTGCTGGCGGAGCTTTCCGCGACGACGCCGCGTCCGGATCAGGTGGCCCAGGCGCATGAGTTGAGTGATCGGCTGCGAATCGCCCTGGGGCAGTTGCCCAAGCGTCAGGCTCGCGTGTTCTGCCTGTGCTGTATCGAGGGTTGGCCCCATAGCCAGACGGCAGACGCACTTGGACTCGAGACCTCCCATGTGACGGTGCTGCTGCATCGGTCGAGGAAGCGGTTACGTGAGCTTCTTGCCCCGGCCATAACGGGGCAGGGGCAGGCTGAGGTGTCCTGATGAACGAAGACGAACACAACTCGGATGGTGATGTGGTCGAGGACGCGGTCCGGCAGCTAACGAGCGCAGCCGTCGACGAGAACCGTTTGATGGCTGGCGTCGAGAAGACGCGTGCGGCGCTGGCTGAAGCCGTCCAATCCGATCGCATCGCCGGCGAGCTTGAACATCGAACCTGGAGAAGCAGGATGAACATACGGCGGAGACAATGGGTGGCGGTGGCGGCGGTGATCGCGATCGGTTTTGGCGCTTGGGCTTGGCTTTGGCCGGAGAGCAGTGCGTCGGGAGTCGCGTTTGGGCAGGTGATGCAGCGGATTCGCTCGGTCCAGGCGGTCACTTTCAAGATGACCATTCCGGTGGGTGAACCGGTCGATGCGTCTCTTGTCCCGGTGTTTGAGGTCATGGAGTCGACGTCAGGTCGTACGCGCCAGGTGTTTCCGGGCGGGACGATTATGATCAGCGATCCGGATAGCGCGCAACATCTGATGCTTGACCCCCACACCAAGCACGCGGCACTGACGACGGTCGCCGGAAAGAATGGCCCGCGCGAGGGCGTGTTCAGCATCCTGCGGAAGATTCGAGACGAAACCGGCGTGTTTCGCGGCAGTGAACGACTCGACGACCGAACGGTCTCGGTATTCGAAGCCGAGGCGGCTGGCGAACGGTGCGTGGTTTGGGCGGACAGCAGCACGGGGCTGCCCGTGCGGGCGGAACTGCATCAGCGGAACATGACCCAGGCTGGTCGGCCGATCGTCCTGCATGACTTCGAATACGATGTGGAGTTGGACGAGTCACTGTTCAGTATAACTCCACCGGCGGGCTACGAGTTGGAGGAGAAGCAGATTAACATTGCGGACCTGCCAAGTCCGACCGAGCAGGACCTAGTTGGGATTCTGGCAGTGTGGGTGGACTTGGCAGACGGTGTCTTTCCCGCCGCGTTTGACCAGATGGGGTACGCCAACACCCTGTTGAGGATGCGCGGCACATTGGGCGCCGAGCAGGCCAGGCGTCGGATTAGGGATGCGTTTGCCGCCCACTTGCCCGATACCGAGGGAGATGAGTTGGCTCGGATGCATCAGATAACGAGTGGGTTTCTGTTTTCCGCCAAGTGTGAGCAGTGGCGCTACGTCGGCAAAGGCCTGAAGCTAGGGGAAACGGATTCGCCGGTCTGCTGGTGGAAGAACCCGGAGGCGGACACCTTCCGGGTGGTCTACGCGGATCTGACTCTACGAACCGTATCCGCCGACGAACTGCCCGAGATTCCCTGATCGCGCAACTGACAATGGCACTGAGACCCACCCCAACGCCCTTCTCCCCTACGGGGAGGGGGCGTTCCCCGCGGAGAACTCTACCGTCCCCCCCCTCCTTGCTTGTCAGCCGCCGTTTTCCCGGGCCTGCAGGCGGGCGCGGGCCAGCTTGTCGCGCACGCTGTCGTCGAGACGCTGGGCATCAAGCTCGAGTGCCCGCTCATATTCGCCGGCTGCTTCTGCATAGCGCTGTTGAGCGAAGTACAGATCGCCGCGTAGGGCTGCTACCGAGCCAAACTGCGGGTCCAAGAGTTCGGCAGCACGCAGCTTGTCCTCGCACTCGCGGTAACGCCGGACCTCCAACAGTGCGTGGGCCAGGTAGTAGAGCATCTCCGCGGTAGGGGTCTGCTCGCAGTAGCGAGCGAGCACGTCAACCCGTTCCTCGTCGCGCCCGAGCTGCATCAGGGCCTCCGCCACCATCAGAGTCGGCATGCGCCAACCTTCGGTCTGCGCCGCCACCTCACGGGCAAGAACCAAAGCTTCCTCCGGTTGACCGGTCGCCAGCAGCCGGACCACGTCGGACATCTGGTTCACCACGCCGATGCGGTCCTTGGGGTCGGGAAGGTTCGCAGTGTCCTCCCGACGATTCGATCCCACGTAGCCGAGCGCCTCCAACTGCTTCTGCTCCGCGGGGGTCAGCACACGCTCCGCCTGACCTGCGCCGCCGGTTTCCGCCCAGCGGCGGCTTAGCTCGTCGAGCTGCTGGCGCAAGGCGACCGGTTCGGCGCCGGCGTGATCGATGAGATTCTCCGTCTCCTCCGGATCCTTTCGCAGATCGTAGTACTCCGGACGCGGTGCCAGAATGTACTTGTCGCGGTGACGACGCAATCCTCGAAGTTGAGCACAGCCCACACTCGTTGGATACACCGTCTCGATGTAGATCGCCCGTTCGGCCTGGGGAGCGATCTCCAGTAGGCTCTCTCCCTCTGTGTCGGGCGACGTGGGCAACCCCAGCAGATCAATAATCGTGGGGAAGATGTCGACCGTTCCCACGACCCGGTCATCCACGCGGAACGGTGCAGAGAACAGGCGCGGATTGGATAGAACCAGCGCCACCCGCATCGTGGTCTCGTAGATGAAGATCCCGTGCAGACCTTCGTCGTGCTCGAAGAGTCCCTCACCGTGGTCCGACACCAGGACGATCAGCGTGTTCTCTCGCAACCCGAGCGTATCCAGAGTCCGCAGCAGACGTTCGAATTGAACGTCCACAAACGCGATCTCGGCGTCATAGGGACGATCGCGAAAGGCGGCGGTCTTGCCCAACGGAGAGTCGTAGGGGTGGTGCGGGTCGTAGTAGTGTACCCAGGCGAAGAACGGAGCCTCTCCGCCCGCTTTGCCGTACGCACGAATCCAATCCAGAGCCGGTTGGGTCACCCGTTGCGCCCGCCGCTCGTGTTCCAGAGATGCCGCCCCGCGCCGCCCATCCGGAGCCACTGAGAAATCGTACACGTCGAAACCCTGGTCCAGACCGAACCGGCGATCAAGGACGAAGCTCGAAACGAAGCCCCCGGTCCGGTAGCCCTGCCTCTGCAGAACCTCCGCAAGGGTGTCGAACGAGTCAGCCAGATGGTGTATTCCGTTGTCGCGGACCCCGGTAGTGGGCGGGTATAGGCCTGTGAGTATCGTGGTGTGCGCAGCCAGCGTCGTGGGCACGCTGGTGACCGCGTCGTCGAAGCGCACCCCGTGTTCCAGCAGCGAGTCGATGGCGGGAGTCTGGGCGGACGACGCACCGTAGCAGCCGAGGTGATCGGGGCGAGTCGTGTCCAACGTGACCAGCAGAACATTAAACCCCGAGGCGGCGCCGGGGCGGACGACTTGGCCCAACACCACCGCGCGGGCAGAGTCGTCGCTCCCACCGCCCCGGAAGGCGGCTGCTAGCGCCAAAGCTGCGATGGCCAGTCCAACGGCTAGCCCGATTTGATTCACCCTGCGATTGGTGCTCATTTGCGCTCCGTGAGGTTGGTGATCGCCACAACGCCACAACATAGCGGAACCGGACCCACTGGGCAGCCCCGCCTCCAGTACCGAAGGGCATCCCATCACTTCGGCAGGCTGGAATTCGTGAATCGATGCCGACATCGACGAGTTGCAGGCGAGCAGGATCCTCCCAGGGGTGGCCGCCAGCGATATACAGTGTAAGTGCAATAAATCCGCTAGCAATAGCATTGCATGTGATGCGGGTTCTTTGGTCCCAGTAGGTTGGATGGCTTGATTCTCGGAACCTACTGCAGAAAGGCTTGTATCGGGGGGGCGAAATCGGCCATAATGGAGGCGCTGCAGCCGGCAGTGCGGACGACCGCTGGGCTAGCGCGAGGCGACGGCGCCATATCCGGGGGAGCGCGCAACGCCATGCGGTCTGGGTACGACCGGCTGGGCAGAGTCCAGGTGTGCTGGGGAAGTCGCGTTGGTAGGCGGAAAGAAACCCACCAGTAGTCCAAGGGGTGCAATCTTGGCTGGAACGGGGAAACCGTCACAAGTTATCTAACGGAAGGAGATAGGTCATGACTGTACGCAGATGGTGCGTACTACTGTGCGCAGGTCTGGTAGCAGGGTTGTTCGCCACCGCACAGGCGCAACCGTTCACCACGACGGTGGATTTCAATGATGACATTGAGTTCCCGGAGGGCGAGGAGTTCATCTGGATGAATCCCGCTTGGTCGGGTTCCACCCAGGGAATCGTGTGTACGCGGGACACCGGGGGAAACTGTATCGAACGGGATCCGTTCGACAACCCTATCGAGTTGTCTCAGCGTGTTTCCTGGTCAGGCCTTCCCACTCCGGCGTACGAGATATTTTGGGTGTGGGAGGATCCCGCCAACACAAGCGGTGTGGATGCCGTGCGGGCGACGACACACAGCGCCGCCAGCCTGCGGCGTCCGTCGATGCACCTGGGCGGCAAACTGCGCTTCAAGATTGCCGTCTCCGCGTGGAACTACAATCCGTTGGACCATTCGTTTGATACCCAGTTCAAGAGCACCAGCCCTACTCCGGTCGCGGGTGACCCATCCATCCTCTTGGCCTTGGGAGTCAAGGAAACGGGCAACGATGTAGCCCAGGGTGAGACCGACACCGGCGGGGGCGACCTCGAATTCGTGTATCTGCCGGGATCGATTCTGCCCACGACCACGAACGGCCTGATGGCGGAGTGGCCCCCGATGGGCTTGCGGATCTACGCGGAGAACGACGATTGGCCGCCGGACGCGGACGATTATCAGCAGATCGAGTTTGATTTCAGCGCGGGCCTCGACGTCCTGGGATTCGTCAACGACGGGAATGGGATTGACACCGCGGGAGATGGCGTGCTCGACGCCACAACCAACGGTGACGGCGTCAATCGCGGCGTGCTCGAGGCGCTGATCTTCACCAACGACTCCGCGGATACCGCCGGGCAGTTCATGTTCGTCTACATCGACGACGTCGAGTTTATCTCGAACGTCGCGGACCCGGTGAGTCCGCCGACGGTCATTCCTCCGCTTACCGACGGCGATGTGGTCGTTCAGGTGCAGTGCACTCCGGACGCAACCTCAGCCATCGTGATGATTGACGGAAACACCAGTGGCGTTCCGACCGCGCCCAACGGGACCACCTGGATTGCGGACGTAACCGTCCCCGCTCTGGTCGCGGACCAACTGGTGACCGCCAAGCAGATTCGCCAGGGCTTGAAGAGTGCGGAGTCCGGCCCGGTGCCGGTCTTCGACGCCGGCGTGCTGCTGGCGGACAGCTTCGATTTCTACAACGATGCGGATGAGTTCGGCGAGTTCTGGAAGAACTCGATCAACTACCCGACTCCGTCGAGTGCGAAAGTGACGTGGACCACCGGAAACGCGGCGACGTGTCAGCACGTGCTGCGCGAAGCCAACCCCGCCGGCGCAGACGCGGCGCGGCTGTATCGCTACATCGGCCATCTCAACGGATCCGATGAGGAACCGCTGGTGGTGACCTGGTACTTCCAGCATCGCGGACCGACTACCGGAGCTGGCGAGCGTACCCGGTTTGAGCTGGCCCGCATGGCAGGTGACGAGTTCTCGACAAGTTCCGCGGCGCGCCTGAATGGGACGACCGGCTTCATCCTGGAGAACGGCCCCGGATCGATTCCGCTGCCCTCAACGCTGGATCAGTACAACATCCTGCTGCGGACGGATGATCCCCAGACGATCGGATCCAGCGGGATCGAGAATGGCACTGGTTTCTTCGTCGGTAACCAGGGCAACGTAGCGATGACCGGCATCGATCGGGTGTCTGACACCTGGCACAAGATGCAGATCATCGTCACCACCGACGTAATCGACTACAAGATCGACGACGTCCTGGCCAATCCGATGACCTCCAACGGTACGGCGGTGTGGCCGGACGGTGTTCCGCGCCCCAACGGGGATTACTACAACTTCCTGATCATCGGGCAGGGGTACAGCAACAACGGTCCGGAGATGCTGTACGACAACGTCTCGATCACCATCGGTGGCGTTGCCGTTCCGCCGTTTGACGAGGCCAACGAAGTGGCTTCGCCGACGGTTCTCGAACCGCTGTATCCGGGTGGTACCGAGGTGACGATCCTGGACATCGACAGCAACGCCACGGAAGTGGCGGTGTACGTTGATGACATCGTGGCGGCTACGGCGGGAGGACCTTTCCTCGATAACGAGGAGACCCTCGTCGTGGCGGCGCTGGACGACCAGCAGGTAGTCACCGCAACGCAGACGCTGGACGTAGCCAGGGTCGAGAAGGAGAGCTGTTACTCCGCGGGAGTGACCGTAGCGGCACCTGCCCCGACTCTGGAGGATCCCCTGGTTCCGGGGCTTACCAGCGTCGAGGTCAGCGACATCCTGGTCGGTTTGGCTGAGAAGGTGACGGTTTACACAGACGACGGAGAGCTCAGGACCCAGATCGGGTTCATGGATACTCCAACCAACGGCACGGAACCCATTACCGTGACGGCGCTGGAGGACGGAGCTACGATCATAGCCACCCAGGACATCGCCGGCGTGGAGTCGGCGGATTCGAACGAGGTAGTGGTTAGCGTTCCGGCGCCGATCGTGCTCGGTCCGCTGACGCCCGGCGTGGAGGTGGTTACCGTTACCGACCTCCACCCGCTGTCCGAAGTCATCAAGGTTTACGTGGGCAGCACGGAGCTGGTCGGGGAAGCAGCGAACACCTCGGGACTCACCGAGTTGGACGTGGACCTGACTCGTCAGCTTGCCAACGGCGAACTGGTCACCGCGACGCAGACCATCGGCAGCGTCGAGGGACCGGAATCTACGCCTGTGGATGTGGCCATCAGCTACTGCAAGGTCGTCTTCAAGTCGGACATGGCTACCAGCAACGGCTGGCTCAAGAATGTCACTAGTGGGGATGACACGGCCGGGTTTGGCACTGACTATGGCACGGCTTATGGGATCACGCCCCCGCCGGGCCAGGAAGATACGGTTGGACTGGTGTTCACCGCTAACAATACGGACGGTGTTCGCGGCGGAGCCACCGTGTACTCGACCGACAGTTTCTCCGGGCAGTACGCGTTGAACTTCGACATGTGGCACAACTTCCCGGGGAACGCTCCGGGTGGCGGTAGCGGGTCCAGCGAGATCGGCGGTGGTGGCGTCGGGTATGACGGCGTCTCGACCAATGGTCTACTCGCAGATGGGGCAGGAACCTACACGACCGTGTGGGGCGACGCGATGTCCGGCCGGGATTACCGCCTGTACAAGAACTCGGGCGAGCAGTTCGTCGCCAGTGGTCAGTACAACGTCGCCACCAATAACCATTCTTCACCGGAGTTCGCGACAATCGCACCTCCCGTGGACATCTCGACGTTCGATCCGCCACAGACCGGCCAGGCAGGAACGACCTGGGCGGGCCAGCCCGGTTTCCACTGGCTGCACATGCTGATGGTCGTGGACGAGTCCGCAGGCACGGCCAGCGTGCAGTACGGTACGCTGCTCCTCGGCACGGTGGACATGAACGTTGGGAGCGTGTCTCCGCTCAGCGGACCGATCTCCCTGTTCCACTATGATCGTTACGGTTCGATCAGCAGTAACCCGGAGGGCCTTGCGTGGTGCTTCGCGGCGTACGACAACGTCGTCGTATCTGAAGCACACACGCCGGGTGCAAACGGCGACTTCGAAGGCGATGTCGACGTGGACAATGCCGACTACTGGTACTTCCGTGACTGCTTCGAGGGTCCGGGCATCACGCCGATTCCGTCAACGGGACCGGGATGCAAGAACGCCTGCCTCGACGTGTTCGACGCGGACGATGACGGTGACATCGACTTGGCGGACTACGCTGCCTTCCAGCGTAACCGTTCATAGTCCACGGACAGCGCTCTTCGCTGTAGGTAACTGACCAAGCATAGGCGGGTCGCCCAACTGTGGCGGCCCGCCTTCTTTGGTATCTCCACCGCCTCTGGTGACAGGCGCTGTGCGAGACACCGCACCTGCCTCGCCCGCAGCCAGCATGCCGCGAAGGTCGCGTAGGACCGGTCGTGCGGACCACATTGATGTAGCGTCACCCCTCGTGGGTGACGAGCAGCGCGGAAACACCTGGTGGCATGGACGAGGTGAAGCGCAGCCATGAATGGATCGGCGGCATGCTCAACGTGATGCACCTCGCGCTGGTATTGTTGTTGTGATACGTATTCTGGTTAGTTCTCGCGCCTGCCCCAGCCCGTTCGACAGACGGTCCGCAAGCGGTGCTGCGTGGCATGGGTAATATACATCACGTTTCAACGTCGTGATCCACTCGGTTTGGTGGGTGGCATGGGTAAGCTCTGCTTACCCGTGCAGCGTGCCGATGACGCACGGGCAAACAAGTTTGCCCATGCCACCCGCCGCGCAACCATTACAGGGCCTGAACAACGCGCAGCTTCTATCCGTGACGCGTATTATTCCTCGCGCCAGAACCGGGGGTGGAACAACACGACGATGGCGAAGACCTCCAGGCGACCGATGATCATCAGCAAACTCATGACGATCTTGCTGGGCGTGGAGAACCACGCGTAGTTGTCCACCGCACTGACCTCCGCAAGCCCCGGACCGATGTTGTTGAGCGTGGCGGCGGCGGCGGTGGCGGCGGTGACCAGGCTGATCGACTGGTCCGCTTCGAACATCTTGATCAACACGGTTCCGATGCCAAACAGGACGACGATACCCAGCAGATAGCTGACCGCAGCCAGCCTCTGCTCCGGTTCGATGGTGCTCTTGCCCAGGCGCACGGGGCGCACGACGTTAGGGCGGAAGACGCGCTCCAACTCGGTGAGCAGGACCTTGGCGGCTACCAGGCAGCGCACCACCTTCACGCCGCCACCGGTCGAACCGGCGGACGCTCCGACGAACATCAGGGTGATCAGGACGGCCTTGGCGACGAAGGGCCAATGATCGAACTCCGCAGTGCAGAAACCAGTGGTGGTCTGAAGGGCTACGACCTGAAAGACGCCGTAGCGCAGGGTTGTGCCCCAAGACGGACTCACTTCGTCCCCGGTCGTGGTGACGATCGGGACACGGTAGATGCTCAGACAGACTACCAAGCAACCGACCGCCATAATCACCAGGTAGGCGCGCAACTCGGGGTCGTCGCGGACGGCGCGCCAGCGTCGGTGGATCAACTGATAGTAAAGGCCGAAATTCACCCCGGCGAGCAACATGAAGACAATGACGGCGGTGTCGATGGCGGCGCGGTCCATCTGTCCGAGGCTGGAGTTGAGCGTGCTGAATCCGCCGGTGGCGAGGGTGGCGAAGGTGTGACACACTGAACTGTACCAACCCAGGCCGAGCAGCTTGAGCGTGAGAATCTCCGCAACGGTGAGTCCACAGTAGATCAACCACAGAATGCGGGCAGTCTCCTGAATGCGCGGGGTGACTCCGTCAGGAGTCGGGCCGGGAGCTTCAACCCGAAACGCACGCTTGCTGCCCACGCCCAGCATCGGCAGGACCGCGACGAAGAGCACGACGATTCCCAGACCGCCCAGCCAGTGGGTCGTTGCCCGCCAGAGCAACAGGCTGCGGGGGAGCGACTCGATATCGGTCAGAACGGTAGCGCCCGTGGTCGTGAAACCGGAGATGGATTCGAAGTAGCAGTTGATCCACGACGCGAAGGCGGGGTCTCGGGCAGAACCGTTGTCGGTATACCCATGCCAGATGTAGAACGGTAGCGCCGCCACCGCCGCACCGGCCAGCCATCCCGCGGCGACGAGCAACAGCGCTTCGCGCCGGGCCAGTTGACCGCCAAGCCCGGCCCCGAGCAGACGCAACCCCCCCGCAAGAGCGAGACCAGCGCCCACGGAGAGCAGCAGGGCGTTGCGGGCGGCAATCTCCTCGGGATGTCCCCTGAGCACCTGCACCGCCGCCCACACCGCAACGATGGCCATGATGGCGCTCAGCACCAGCATGAGCAGTCCGAGTTGGCGCCCGACATAGCGGATGTTCACGGAGCAACACTCCTGCAGCGCCGCGGGCCTTCCACGCCCACCAAGTCCCGCGACTGCGGCTGCTCAGTATCACCTCATCAGGGCCGATCACGCAAGTACGCCGCCACCAAGCACATACTACAGGGCGGTGACCGCCCGCAATCTCCAAAAGGTATATGGTCAGCATGCTCACCCTTCGGGATGAGCATGGCACCCGGGCACGCGCATCCGCTCCGGGTTCATCGGTGGTCTACTTGCCGGTGAAGAACTTCCGCAACTGCCGTTCGACCCCGTGGGGGCCGACGATGAGCAGCTTATTCCCCTCTTCGATTACGTCATCGGCGCTGGGGACGATGGCTCCACTGGGTCGTTGGATCGCCGCCACCAGGGTGCGCGGGGGGAACTGGACTTCGCGGAGGGGCACGTTGACGCTTGAGCTGCGCACGGTGGGGGTGACCTGGTAGAGGCTGATCGCTCCCTCGGCGATGTGAGAAAGTTCGAGCACGGGCTTGGTTTCGAGCATACGGAGAATATCGCGCACCGCATCGCTTCGCGGGCTGAACGCGTGGTCGATCCCGATGTGGGGCAGGAGGCGGATGTAGACGGGGCGTTGCACCACGGTGATGGCGGTCTTGACCCCGGAGGCTTTGGCTTGGGCGGCGGCGAGGATGTTGTGTTCATCATCGCCGGTAACCGCAACGAAGGCGTCGGCGGCGCCGATGCGCTCTTCCTGCGCCACCGCGGGCTCGGTGGGGTCCGCATTGATCACGGTCACGTGTTCGAGCTTTTCAGCCAGTTCCACCGCCCGTTCGGGCCGGGTCTCGAACAGGCGAATGGCGAAGTTCCGCTTCTTGAGCGATCGGCACAACCAGACGGAGATGGACGCTCCGCCCATAATCACGACATGGGTTCGTTTGGGTTTTCCGCTGAAGAAGAACTTCCGGGCGTTCTCGATGGAATCGCTCCCGCCGATCAGGGTAACCACGTCATCTGCCTGGATGATCGTTTCTCGGTCGGGGATACTGGTTTGATCACCGCGGGTGATCGCCACGATGCGGGTTCGGCCGGGCAGGTTCAGGGCGGGGAGGGCTTTGCCAACCGCGGGGGCGTGGTCGTGGACCGGGAACTTGTGCATCTGGATGGCCCCGTCGGCGAAGTTTTCGAGTGCGGTGGCTCCGGGATTGCGCAGGGTGCGGGCGATGACCTGTGCGGTGATGAACTGCGGGCAGAGCAAGTCGTCCACGCCCAGGTGCTTCTTATAATCGAGGCCGCGCTGGGAGAAGTAAGTGCTATGGTGAACGCGGGCGAGACACCGTTTGGCTCCGACGCCCTTGGCCAACGAGGAACTGAAGAGGTTGGTGGCGTCGTCGGAAGTTGCGGCAATGAACAGATCGCTGTCGTTCACTCCGGCTTCGATCAGCTTCTCCGCCTGGGCACAGTTTCCCTGGTAGCTCTTGAGGTCCACGGTATCGTCCAGGGAGCGCAGCACTCCGGGGGCGATGTCCATCACCGTGACGCTGTGGCCCGCCTCGCCGAGCACTTCCGCCGCATGGCGACCGACTTGTCCCGCCCCGGCGATGAGAATCTTCATGGACGCAGAATCCTGATGGTCATGGTACCGTTCGGCATCATAGCTGCGCGCACGGGGAACTCAACTCTGCGTGTGCAGCCCGGCTTCAGCGGGTTACGGTTCGCTCAGCGGGGGCAGGTCCCGCCGCACATGCAAGTTGAGGTACACCGGGCCGACGGCGATGTGTTCGTAGCGGTAGCGCCGGGCGAAGCGCGCATCGCGAAGCAAGGCCCGGTTGGAAGCGCCCCAGATCGCCCGGTCGAGCTCGACTTCGGGGACGGGAGCGCGGGTGGCAACGTCCAGGAGCATGACGTAGTCCGGTTCCCGCGAGAGGATGTAGTCGGGATCGTACTTCTCGTGCCCGGCGTAGCCATCCCCCAGGGGGCTTCTCCGGTGGGCGATTACCGGATCCACGATTCCCAGCGGATCGATAATGGTCAACCCTGAATGGTATCCCACGGCGCCGATCGACATGGTGGACAGCGAGGATTCGGCGGGCAGGTGGTGGTGCATCCAGTGCCCGATACGAACCCACTCCCGGGTCAGACTGGTTTCGTATCTGTACCATTGGAACTGGGACTGGAGCGGTTTCTTGTCGGGGCGGATCCGGCTGGCGCTGAGCAGATCCGTAGCGCCCACCATAACCAAGACGAATCCGACCAGGAACGCCGTGGACTTCTGCCGCGACACTATACGCCGGGCGATGACGGCCGCGGGATACAAGGCCAGGGCCGCCAGGAAGGGCAATACGGGGACCATGAAGCGGAACAGGGGGAAGTGGTCGCCACCCTCGTAGACCACCACGGCTAACTGCGCCGCGACAATGACCGCGAAAGCCGCCACCCATCGGGGAGCCCGACGAATCAGCACGACGGAAACGCCTGCCGCAACCAGCAGCAACACCGATGCCCGCGAGAAATCGAACACGTAGCCGAGCCCGCGATCCAGCAACGGACCGCTTCCAAAGTCCAGCTTCGCGTAGAACGTGTTGGGAAACAGATGGCCGAAGTGCAGCAGACGAATAACGAAATAGGCGCCGTACGCGCAGGTAAACGTGGCTGCAAACATGAACACGGACCGGGCCGAGCGGTGCTGGCGATAGAGCAGAACGCCCCAGACCGGAAACAAAGCCAGCGCTTCTGGCCGAGCTAGCCCCGCGAGGGTAAGGAGCACCCCAGCCAACACCCCCGACCGGACAGAACCGGACTCGAGTATGCTCAGCACACTGGCCAGCAACAGTGCCGCGTATAGGCACCCCTCCAGACCGGAAGTCGCCCAGCACAGCAGCACCGGGTGCAAGGTGATCAGCACACCTGAGGCGATGGAGGGGATCACGCGTCCCGGAAACAGATGCCGCGCGGAGAAGACCACCACCAGCGCCGCGAGAAGCATGAGCCCGAACCAGCCGCTCACGGTCATGGCTAGCAGAGGATCGACCCCACCGCGGATGGCTGCGGCCCAGAGGGCGACGAGCAGGAAGTTAGTGTATCCTTCGACGGTCTCCCCAGGATTGAAGCACAGTCCGATTCCGTTCGCCCAGTTGGCGGCGTAGCGCAGGGAGATGTACGCGTCGTCCACCGGCCCGAGCTGGCAGGCGTGGGCCACCCCCATGGCACAGGCCCCAGTGAGCAGCGCGCCGCTCAACGCGGCGAGCCACAGCCTCCATCCGGTGGTCGGGCTGAGAGAGGTCATGGGGGACTCCTGAGGGGAACCGGGGCGAGTTTAGTGCGATTTCCGGAAAGGTGCCACCGCAGTCTACGCCGGAAGGAAAACCTGCCTCTCGCGGAGGGGGTTCTGCCATCGTTGTAGTGGGGGCGTTCGCGGAGTGTGGGGTTACAGGCTATGGGGTTGCGCCGAAATCGAACGGCGACACACCCACGTCCAACCCCACCCCTGGAAAGGATGGGGAACCCGTTTGAACTGACCGGACCATGGCCACACTTCGCGATGGCCATGGCACATCGGGATGGAGGCGTGTCACCAACCGCGCGGACTGAGGTCCGCGGCTCCTTGGTCATTGGGGCACGCGTCGTCGCACCCCCCTCCCCGAGAGGGAGGGGGGGATGATCCTTACCCTTCGTAGGCGGTCTGCATGGCTGCGAAGTCCACCAAGTCCACGTCGGAATCATCTTCCCAATCGAAGACGCTACATCCGGCGCCCAGCCCGCCGTCCGGACCGCTGATGCAATCCACCATTTCCGTGTAGTCCACCGAATCCACGCTGCTGTCGCAGTTGTAGTCGCCCTTCTCCGCGTCAATCGGGGTCCGCGTGAGGCTCAGGTCGTACGTGTTGCGGGTATCGTTGGCCAGGTAGACGCGCAGGTAATACTCCCCGGAGGCACCAGTGGTATTGTCGTAACTCAAGGCCTCGTCATTGGTCGAGGTGGTACCGGAGGCGACGACGCTCCCACCGCACGCATCATAGAGCTGCACGTCGATGTTTCCCCAGGAGGAGGTGAAAGTCAGATCCACGTCCAACCGTTCACATGCGGGGAGGGTGATGCGATACCAATCTTCGTCCACGGACTTGACGATTCGTCCGGTGTAGCTCCCCGCAGAGAGGGCTGGCGCACCGCCGCAACTGTCATTGGGTTCGTGGCCGTCGTCGCTACCGCCGGCCAGCGCACTCGAGATGCTCGAATAGTATTGGGAGAACTTGCCGTAATAGACGGGTTCATCCGGGTAGTCGCAGTTGGTATACCCGTATCCGAAGCTGCAATTGCCGTAGAGCAACTGGTTCGCTGGGGTAGCTCCGTCGGTCCACACCCCCGATCCCGAAGAGCCCTGATCGATGGTGCCGACGCCCTGGTCGAAGGTGATTTTCTGCCACCAGGTTCCGCCGTAGGAACGGGTGCCCAGGCTGTAGCGCTTGCGATAACCTTGCGGATGGGAAACGCCCACGGCGTCACTGCCGGTGGTGATGCTCGCGGTGGTCCAGCCGGACCAGAAGACGCCCGCCGGAAGGGTTCCCTTGACCAACATCAGAGTCCAATCGCCATAATTGAAGTTCGAAGCGGTAGCCACAAAATCGGCGTCGTAGGAGTACTGGGAGATCATATTCCCCGCGGTGTCACAGATGGCCCGCTGGAAGAACCAGCGGAAGTCTGTGCTCATTGCCTCAGTCTGAGAGTCAACACAGTGCCCGCTGGTGAGGAAGTACGGGGTAAGATCGTCATTCTGTGCAGCCAGAAGCTGCCCGGTGCAGAGATACCACTGACCGTCATCGTCGTCCTGGAAGGTAATCTTGGCGACAGAGTAGCTGATATCCTCCCATTGCGAATAGCAGGCGACATCTAGCATACAGGACAAATCGGCCCGCAGGCCGCCGGAGGCTCCATCCAGGGGACGATAGATGTGGGCTACCTGGGCAACCCGGAAGGGCAAGTCCTTGGCTGGCCCGTTCGGAGAGAGGTACTCCAAGTAGGCGATGTCACCGGGCAGAGTGGTGGTCCAATAGGCACCGTTGTGATGCGGTCCGTCGGCGGTGAGGGGGCCTAGGGTGATCTCCGGGGCGGATGGTGCGTAGATGTACAGTTCGCCGCCGGGCGGAAGGTGCAGGTCAGTGAAGCGCAAGCGCATCCCCTCGGCGCCTTCGGACACGAGGGCAGCCGTCCACACGGCGGAACCCTCATCTCGGCCCACCCATTGACCATGGGCCTCATCGACGTTCAGATCGCGGGTGATCCCCACCTGCAGAGGCGCGCCGGCGCTGGCGCGCTCCGCGTTCTCGACTGCGAGCGTATCGACGTCCAACGGCGGAAGGTGGCTTTCCGGGAAGATCGCCGCCCGCGCCCAGGTGAGGCGCTCGGTGGGAACTTCGATGGTCGTATCGGTGGGGACGTAGTCCGCGGGCCAGCCCGCTCCTTGGCATTCGACGACTTGCTTCTCCGCCGTGGGCGCCTCCGCTCGATCACCAGCCGTCGCGGTGAGCGGCGCAACACACAAGATCAGACAAATCGAAACGATGGCGCACGTATACCTTCTCTGCATGGACCTGTCCTCCTCGCAATCCTCACCGACGAACCCCCATGTGGAAGGAGACGCCACCGGTATCACAGACCCTCGGTCCGACCCGAGCACCTCCACATTACCTGAGGCTACGCAATACCGGTTGCACAAGTCAAGCCCAACAAGAGTGGTTGCAAAAACTCAAGTGAGGCTTAGGTGGCAAAGCGTGTACCATGGTCCGAGCTTATCGTCTCCGCAACGGTGCTTTCCCACAGACGATTCCCCCGCACCGCCACGCGCTGCGCGTGGATTGAGGACGCTCTAGAGAACCGTCGTCGCTTTGGCCAGTCGGTAAATGAAGAAGGAAGTGAAGCACTCTCCTATCAGAGGAACGTGCGTGAGGGTGCGTGTGGCCCGCGCTTTCGACGATCCGCCAAACCCGTGAGTCTCTTGATGCGCAATGGTAAGACCCTCACCACGGACAATCCGCTCGAACCGTGTTCGGGGCAGCCGATTGAGAAACGGATAGTAGCCGGTCACCGCCCGCCACTTGTTGGGGCGTTTCCGGCCGGTGTTCTGATCGAGATCCCAGATGCGCGGAACGAAGTCTGGAGAATCATAAACCTCCGCGCAGACCGCAAACACGGTGCGCGGGGAGAAGAGCAAGTGGACCCATGGTAGGGGGATGAGAGACTCCACATGGTGGCCGTACGGCCCGCGCCAGGGCGACCACCACACCCACACCTCGCCCCCGGGACGGAGAATACGAAACCACTCCGCCGCGGTGTCCTCCAGGTGGGGGATGTGTTCGACGACGTCGAAGCAGCAGATGACATCCGCCGAAGCGTCGGGCAGGTCGATCTTTCGATCGTCCACGGCGACGACGAAGCAGAGCCGGTCGGCGGCGTCCTCGGAGAGGCTACGGCGTGCATGGATGGCTTGATCGATCGCCCGAGAAGCCATGTCCAGACCGGTCACCGTACGGCAGCCGTACTGGGCAGCCAGCAACATCGAGAGTTCGCCCGTGCCGCATCCGAAATCGAGAACGTCCTTTCCGCGAAGGCGGTCGGGGTGGAAGTGGTCGGTCAGTTGACGGCGTAGCGACTCGTCCCGCCACCTACCGTAGGCGGA
>JAAEQG010000131.1 GCA_024231775.1 bacterium | reverse complement strand
GGCTCGCCGGGATTCACGGTCCGGCTGACGTCGATGGGAGCATCCTCACTGATTGTCCAGGTCTCAACCGAGCCGTCTGGCAGACTGAAGATCCTCACCTCGCGGCGCCTTTCCTCCTCTGGCGCCGCGGCATTGATACCCAGAGCTCCCTGGGCGAAGCTCACGGTCAGGCTATCGGTGGTCATCTCCATTGAAATGCCTGCCGCAATATCCCTGGTTCCCGGCGACGTTTCGAGCATAAAGAACCGCAACGGATCACCGGCGCGCGGCCACGGAGGAGCGTTGTCGCCCCATTCCGACGGCGGCAGCATCACCACCTCGTCAGTCTGCGGCGCCAGGGTATCGCGAAAGATTTCGTAGCCGGTGGTCATGTCCATGGCCACCAGCTCGAATTCCTGGCCTTGGAGCACCGGTACCGCCAGCTGATGCCAGCCCGCCACGTAGTCGAGTGCGTCCGCCGCCTCGACCACCATGTTGGGGATCTGCTCGTTGAAGATCATGCCACCGACGGCAACCGTGGCAATCACCCAACTCATGGGGTTTCTGCCGCCGAAAATGCTGTAGCTATCCCCGGTGACGATTCCTACCTCGTAATACCGCGGATCGAGCTGATCGTGGATCGTCACCTCGATGGTATCGGAGCCCTCGATGTGGTCGCTGTCGGTGACCCTCGCGGTGATGGTGTGGACCCCCAACGTAGTAAGAAGGCCGGTGAAGGATCCACCGGTATCGAGGAAACCGTCGCGGTTCGACGTCCAAAGGATGTCTTTGGACAGGTCGCCGTCGATGTTATCATTGGCGGTCGCGGTGAAGGTCAGCGGCCATCCTTGACTGAATGCGCCGCCGTCGGGCGGCGACGTGATGCTCACCACCGGTGCGGTGGGCGGATCGATCCTGACGGTGATGCTGTCGGAGCCCAGCTCGCCGTCGCTGTCGGTCACTTCCGCGGTAATGCTGTGGATGTCCTCCGAGAGCGTGGATACGGAAAAGCTCCCGCC
>JAAEQG010000130.1 GCA_024231775.1 bacterium | reverse complement strand
TACCAAGGATAGGTGTTCACCTGAATGCCAGCGTAGCTCGTGTCTTGCACCGTCTCGGGGAACTGAGCGTCACGCGTGGGAGCCTGCGCGAGAATGCGCTGCGTGATGTTCTGCTTCTGAACGAGCAGAAGCTGCGTCTCGCTCTCCTCCTTGTCGCGAATGCGCATCGCCACGTCCACCGTCAGGTACTCATCCCAGTGAGCGAATCCGGGGACGAACTGGTTGGCGGCCCCCAGATCGGCGTCCGCTGAGCCGTCGGCCCAGTGGAAGCGTGGAGGCAGAGGTATGTACCACACCGTGATCAAGCTCTTGCCGGAGTCCGGCAGGGGTGGCGGGAACGGCGTGAGGTAAAGGGACTGCGGGCTGTACAGCGGGGAGTACAGCTTCCGCGCGTTGAGTTCGACGGCAGCAGGAGGCGAGGAAATGGTGGTCGCCATCAACGGAGCGTTAGCCACCCCGGACAGATCTTCGGGGGTGCCATCTGGCACCCAAGCTCCATCGGGCGTCACAAATAAAGACTCGTCGTAGTTCTTGGCGATGTTCCCCGCGAGCCTGTACTGCATCGTCAGGCCCTTCTGCCAGGTGCCGTTGAACGGCGCCATGTTGTCGCGCTTGTTGAAGTTGTACGGCGTCAGCTTCCACGGAATGTTGTCTTGGCCGACGTTGGCGTCTACGCCGAGTATCTTGTAGAAGTCGGGCGGGAGAACTGCATAGGTGCCGTTTCCCACCTCGCGCTCGTCCACCGTCCCGAAGGCCCCCATGTTCAGTCGCCCATCGCGAACCATAAAGCCGTCACGGTAGTACGCTGGCTTGTTGTACCCGAAGTCTTCGGGAGGGACTGGGGAAGATGGAAAGCGCACCCATGGGGGCTGCTCGTAGATGTTACAGCTGCGCATGAAGTACTCCTGCGCAGCCGATCCGATGATCAGGTCATACAACTCGCCGAGCGATTCGTTGCAGTACGAGGTGAGTTCCTCGTCTGTCACGAACTGGGTATCCACCATGTCCGCGCGCTGGCGGATACGGGTGATCAACTCGGCGAGTGAGACCTGATTGAACATCAGTAGCCCATGTTCCCGCCGCGACCGCCGCGCTTGCCAGCAGCGCCAGCGCTCTCGCGAATGCGATCACCCAAGC
>JAAEQG010000129.1 GCA_024231775.1 bacterium | reverse complement strand
GTCCAGGTCTTCGACTACCGCGAGGAAAGTCAAACCTGGTTCCTTGTCCGGGAGCGCTCCTTGTCCGGGAGCGCTCCTTGTCCGGGAGCGCTCGGGCGCCAGCCTGCTGGCATCTGTGTGCCTGATCCCCGGCCTGGCTCGCTTGCTGGGCCGGCCCAACTTCCAGTACAATCGAATTCTGAGGAGGAAATTATGAAGCCCCATATCCCGAGCGACCTTTGGTGGAAGTGTTGGACAGTTCTCCTGGCGATGACCAGCCCCGTGATCGGGCAGACAACGATCGAGGATTACCTGCCCCTGGGCCCCGCACCCCAGCAGGTGCTGTTCGAACTCGACGGTGGACCCGGCGAAGCCGCGGAAAGGGCAACCGTGCAGCTGGCTCCTGGAACCAGTTCTGTGTCGGTCGCCACGGTCCACGAAGCCGGCCTGGTGGTCCGACAAATCGTTCAGAAGCAGGGCCCGGATTCGGCCCCATTATGTGCCCTTGACTGGAACAACTTCGGGGGCAACCATGGCCGCTTCGGGTTGTCGAGCGAGGTTGGTCCTTCGATGGAGAGCCCTCTCTGGTCGGGGGGGCGGCCGTCGATCATCGCCTGGTTGCCGGTGATCGAAGGAAACCGCATGTTCACGGTGCGCCAGCTGGCCTTCCCTTCTGGCGAGCCCGACGCCTCGCCGATCGTCGCCACCGAACTCGACACCGGTGCCGAACTCTGGTTCCGGCATCTCCAGTTCAACCCTGGTGATTGGACCACCTGGATCGCGGGGGCTCGGGACGGTCGGGTTTACGCTTCGCGGTCGGGCAACGGAGCCTCGGTCTCCGCCTCACTCCACGCCCTCGACGCCGCCACCGGCGCCACGGTGTGGATGTCGGCCGACGAGATCGACGCAGGCGCCCGCGACGGTGTCGTCTTCGCTCCGAACGGCGATCTCATAGTCGCCAGCTTCCAAAATGTAATGCGGATCCGTGCCGACGACGGGACCACGCTCTGGAACAGCCCGCGGACCTGCTCGGTCACCAGCAGTTGCGGCGCCGTGATTCACGGTGACGCTGTCTACGTCGCCGACGCAGCCGTTGGCGGCCACGAGATCGTTCGCTATGATCTCGCTACCGGAGCCATGATGTATGCCTCGAGCACGATGTCCGGGTTCACCTTGCAGAATACGCCCACTGCCGGGCCCGACGGCACCATCTACCTATCGCGGACGCAGAACAACCCGGCGACCGATTTCTTCTACGCCTTTGAGGATACCGGCTCGGCATTCGTCGACAAATGGAACGTCCCCGCCGCGTGGACAACCTTCTCGATGTTTGCCAT
>JAAEQG010000128.1 GCA_024231775.1 bacterium | reverse complement strand
TCGTCTTCCAGGGGGTGCTCGCGCCACCAGTCGATGAATTTGTATTCCTTGATGCCCGCCTGCCGCTGCGGACTCCACAACTCGACCGTCCAGGCGAACAGCCCAAGCTGCTCGTACACCCAGGTATCAAAGCCGCCGGTGATGACCTGGTTCGGGTGGTAACGAAAGTCGTGGTAGACAGAGATGGCGGGGTAGCCGGTGATCTCTGTGCCTTTTTGGCCGATCTTTTTGTACGTCCACAGGTCTTCGGCGGGGAATTTCTCATCGTCCTGATGGTCATAAGGTCGGAGCAGCACGCCGCTAAAGGTGTGAAAGGCGACAGCACCGGTGATGTTGGGGTGGCTGGCGATAAAGTTCGTCATCGCGTGCACTTCTGGTTCCGAGGTGGGGTAGGGGCCGGCGCCCTTTTGTTCGTATTCCTGCCGCCATTTGATGGGAAAGTTGCGGTTCAGGTCGAGCCGCTCCTTTTTGGGCTGGATGGGGATCAAAGCGCCGTCGTAATCCTTTACCCGTCCTTCGGGCAAGAGGCGATAGTACTGTCCGCCCACCTCGACCGGGTCGCGGCGGACGAGCAATCGTGGTTCGTCGGGGCAGACTTTCCAGGTACCGTTGGGGTCGGGGATGCGCATCATCAGGATGCGCCCGTCGCCGTCCATATCCGCCATCACCAGCCCGCCGAGGGGGTCCTCGTCGTAGGGATAGGGGCGCGTGCTGGAGCGGATGTACTTGGGTTTGTCGGCCAGCGCCCACTCGGCGCCGTCGGGGTTGGCGCGGGGGCAGATGTAGAAAGCGCGCGTGTCGAGGCAGCGTGTGATAGTGTCGTCCTCGCCGTGCGCGGTGACCAGCCGGTCGATCAGGTAGAGGCACGCGCTAGAGGGCGATATTTCGGTGGCGTGAATGTTGCCATCGACCCAGAGCGCGGGCTTGTGTTTGTCCTCGCCGGTTCTAAAGTTGG
>JAAEQG010000127.1 GCA_024231775.1 bacterium | reverse complement strand
CTTTTGAGAAGATCGAAGCTAAGACTATGAGTGGGAGAAGACCAAGCGAAGGCAGGTGTGGATTCACGCTGATCGAACTGCTGGTGGTGATCTCGATCATTGCCCTGTTGATGGCGATCCTCATGCCCACGCTGCAGCGTGCGCGGAACCAGGCGCGGTCCGTGGTGTGCCAATCCCATCTGAAGCAGTGGGGCGTGCTGATGGCGACGTACGTCAGCGAGAATGACGGACGCCTCCCCGAACCCCCATCTGAGAAGATACCCCCTGCCCGATCCTGGTTGGTCTGGGGAGGTTGGGTCTGGGAATGGGGTTGGAGAGCCGCCCGGGACGCGGAGAGCATAGCCCGTTGTCCGATGGCTACGAAGCTGGCGGATCCCACGGGGCTGGGCAATCCGGTGGGTGGGACCTTCCTGGCTTGGGGGCGATCCTGGCCCGGAGGCCAAGTGTCCGATCACTGGGACAGTTATGGCAGCTACGGATGCAACGGGGCTATCGTATCCTACTGGGAGCACGGCAATCTGCACACCCCTGAGATGAAGGACTGCGCCTGGCGTACGGCCGATGTTCGGGGCCGAGACAAGATACCGGTGTACTTCGACTGCGCCCGGCCCTGGAACGGGGGCAGCGCAGCCGAGGACTACATGGCGCCTCCCGAATACGAGGCCACTCCGACCGCCGTCGGGTTCACCGTGTGGAACTCGTCATGCATCAACCGCCATGACGGGGGGGGCAACATGCTGTTTCTGGACTGGTCGGTGCGCAAGGTAGGCCTGAAGGAGCTTTGGACGCTCAAGTGGCACCGCAAGTACGAGACCGCTGGGCCCTGGACCAAGGCCGGCGGCGTGATGCCGGGCGACTGGCCGGCATGGATGCGCTCGTTCAGAGATTACTGAGCTGCCCTCAGCTAGCCTATTCGGGGCGCCAGGGCTCGGGGCCGTTGCCTTTGCGTTCGAGGAACTTGGCGTCGACGTCCTTGTACCAGGCGTGGAGCCTGGCGCGCATCGCCTCGACACGTTCGGGATAGGCGAAGGCCAGGTCCTCCCGCTCGCCGATATCGAGCCGGAGATTGTAGAGGTGGACGCGGCCGTCTTCGAAACGCTCGATCAGTTTCCAGTCGCCCATCCGGATCGCGCCGCCGGGGAAGCCGCCCTGGTTGGAGTAGTGGGGGTAGTGCCAGTAGAGGGCGTCCCGGTCGAGCGCCGTGCCGCCGGCCATCAGGGGCACGAGCGAGGTCCCGTCCAGGTGTTGCTCGTCGCGCAGGGGCAGTCCGGCCATGTCGAGCATGGTCGGGTAGAAGTCCGTGCTGGTCACGGGGACGTCGCACTTGGCGCCGGGGTCGGTGATGCCGGGCCAGCGGATCAGGAAAGGTTCGCGAATCCCGCCTTCGTAGAGCCAGCCCTTGCCGCCGCGCAAGGGGAAGTTCGAGGTGGGCGAGCCTTCGCTGGTCGAGAGCCCGCCGTTGTCGGACATGAGAATCACGGCGGTGCGGTCATCGATTTCGAGTTCT
>JAAEQG010000126.1 GCA_024231775.1 bacterium | reverse complement strand
GGCAAATGCGGTACGTCCAGGTTGGCGGCGTACAGCTCGCGACCGGAGGGGAGCTCGAGCACCCGGGCAGTTATGGTCGCCCCGCTCTCATGCAGCCGGTGCAGTACCGGATTCAACCTGGCTACGAGAACCGGATCGTGCCCCGCCAGCGGTCCTCGACACGCCGCCAACGGAAGCAACACCAGCATCGACAGCAACGCTACTGGCCGGTAGCCGACCACTTGATGTGTTTTCACTTTATGCATAGCAGTCGCACTCTAACGCCGGACGGCGCTGATGGCCAGCCGGTTCCTCCGAACCTCCCGAGTGCAGGATTCTCGTTGGATCAGTACGCACGAACCGTTAGAATGAAGATGAGCCCGCAGGCTGCGGCACCGTCGAGGGGGGCGTGTGCATCCGATAATCGAGGGCCTGCGAAGCTCCGGTAAGCGCGGTCTTGGCGACGGAGTGGATCCGCCGTCTTGAGGACTGCGCAGGTGTCCGCGATCCAGGGGTTAGCAGATGAGACAACTGACGGTAGTGATCTTGTTGTGGGGGCTGTTCGCAGCACCGGCACTCAGCGAAGACGATGGCGCGCATGCTCTGCAACCGGAGCGAACCCTTATGAGCCCGCACCAGCGCGCCTTGCACGAGCATCGGTTCGATGCGACCTCGCCGGACCTGATCGGGCCAGCCGACACACCGCACACCCCGTTGAGGCAGACTGCCGCGACGTACAGACCTTGCTCCACGGTCTTTGGTTTCCTGCCCTACTGGGAGAGTTCGTCCAACATCCAGTGGGACCGGATCACGCACCTGGCTTGCTTCTCGGTGGCGGTGAACGCCAATGGCACGCTGGGCGACGATCATGGTTGGCCGTGGACCAGCACGATCAACACCGCCCACGCCAACGACGTGAAGGTGATCCTGGTGGCAACGCTCTTCGACAATGACAACATCACCACACTCATCAACAACCCGACCTATGTGAACAACTTCTTCGTCAACATCAAGAACAAGATGGCGGAAGGCTCCGCGGACGGGCTGAACATCGACTTCGAAACGGGCGGCGGTGGAAGCACCGCTTGGCGTACGCAGATTCACACGTTCATGGACGACCTGACGACCTATTTGCACGCCGAAGTTCCCGGCAGCGAGGTGACTTTTGACGGTCCCGCGGTCAACTGGAGCCCCCAGTTCAACCTTTCGGCCATTGCGGATAACTGTGACGGGATCTTCATCATGGGCTACGCCTTCGCGGGAAGCTGGAGCACGAGCACCTGGCCCAACGCTCCGCTGGAGGGAGGAAGCTATGACATCACCAACACGGTGGAGGTGCAGTACGCCGGGGTGGATCCGGCGAAGCTGATCCTGGGCGTACCCTACTACGGACACCACTGGACAACGACCTCATCGAGCGCGTACGCGACGGTGACCGGTGGCTTCTACTCGACGCGATTCCGCGACGACCAGGGCAACTCGCAAACCTACGGCCGCATCTGGGATGCGAACACCCAGACGCCGTGGTATCGCTATCAGATCAGCTCTACTTGGCACCAGGTATGGTACGACGACGAGGAAAGCCTGGGGCTCAAGTACCAACTCGCCATCGACAACGACTACCAGGGCGTCGGCATGTGGGCTCTGGGCTACGACGGCACCCGCACCGAACTGTGGGACAAGATAGAGGAAATGTTCGTCGACGGGTGCCCCCCGGAAATCGGCGATGCCGACGGGGACGGCGACGTCGACCTGACGGATCACAACTACTTCAGACGGTGCATGGCCGGTCCGGACGTCACGCCCCCGAACGTTACGCCGTTCTTCCGCACGGAGCACTGCCTCGCCGCGTTCGACGTCGAGGATGACGGAGATGTCGATCTGGCTGACTTCCGCGCCTTCCAGGAAGAATACACCGGACCGCTCCCGTAACCGGGCCGCGTGACCCTGGCCAGCCTCCAACAGCCACGGCGGACCGTGCGGATCAACGACGCGTCCCCCCCGGGGGCACGGCGGGATCCACTCGTTCTCGTCCTCCAGCCCATGGCTTGAATCGGACTGCCTTCTCCGGTGAAATGCACGCATGCGCCGATCTCGCCGAAGCCCGAACCGCCCGCAGGCGACTGACCGCCCCGGGTCCTGCACGGAGTCGTCGCCCGGCTGGCCCAGACGCCTGATCTGGCTGCCGGTTCTGGTCGTGGTTGCCGGAAGTCTGGCGTACTCCAACAGTACCTCCGGTCCGTTCATATTCGATGACCTGGAGAGCATCCCGGAGAATCCCCACATCCGACAGCTCTGGCCCCTGGGCGAAGCCCTCTCCGCCCCGCAAAGCACGACTGTCTCCGGCCGCCCGCTGGTAAGCCTCTCCTTGGCGCTCAACTACGCCGTGGGTGGGCTCGAGGTCGAGAGCTACCACGCATTCAACCTGTTGATTCATCTGCTTTCCGGTTTGCTGGTCGCCGGAATCGTCCGGCGCACGCTGTTGCGTTGCCTCACCACCGCCACCGCCAACCATACCGCCGCCTGGCTGGCGGGGGTCATCTCGGTGATCTGGACGGTGCATCCACTTCAGACGGACAGCGTAACCTACGTGATCCAGCGTACGGAGCTGATGGCGGGATGCTGCTATCTGCTCGCGTTGTACGGCGCCATTCGTGGATGGAGT
>JAAEQG010000125.1 GCA_024231775.1 bacterium | reverse complement strand
CGATTCTCCGCCCAGCGGTTGTGCTTGCCGACGCAGGCCGCGGCGACACCGTGCTCTGCCAGGTCACGAGCAATCCGTACGCAGATCCGCGGGCGGTCGAGCTGACGAAGGAGAGCTTCCAGCACGGCGGTCTCCGCCAAACGAGCAACCCATACTTTCGAGAAAGGGATGATGCTCATCGGCACCTGCGCCGAGCAGGTCGCCGAGACCGTCCAGCGGGTGAGCGACGCCGCTCGTCCGAAGGAGGTGGAAGTCAAGTTCGGCGTCAAGCTTACCGGCGAAGCCGGAGCCTTGATCGCCAAGACGGGAACGGAGGCGCACATGGAAGTGACGCTGAAATGGACGGGCAAGAAATCGGCATGAGAGATCAGGGCGATCTCGAACAGAATCCGGAAAGATCAGGCGTCTTGTGGTGAGTCACCCCAGGTCATGACTCTTCGGCTCTCGACAATGTCGAGGACCTCCTGGCGCTGCCGGCGTGTGTCGGTCACGATCACCTTCATCGTCCCGTCGGACATCACGTCGAACACCACCTCGAACCTGGGCGTCCGGGCCGGTGCCGCTGGAACCTCCATGAGGATGCTTCCGAGAACGATGCACTGATCAGCATGGGTAGCGTCCCGTGGTCCTTGAAGCACCTCTACGTGGATCTGGGGCTGGTTGTCTTCAGTCGTGGTCACTGGAAAGGGACGGCTGGCGTGCGGTACCGTGACGTTGGCCTGGACGATGGTTTCGAACGTGTTGTCGTCGAGACGAATACCCAAGGGTAGCGCAATCACGTTCATGACGGTTTTCTCATGAAATTTTTCGCGGCCCAGACTGAGGATTCGCCCGTACTCACCGGCGCCCAGCGCTACCGCTGACTGCGGCCGATCGTTGACCCGGGGCTTCAGTCCCGTCAGCTTCTCCACGTCGCGCCGGATCGCCGGCATGAGAGTCTGTCCACCCACCAGGATGACCTCGTCGATTTGGTCCCACGCCAATCCTGCCACGTCTTCCACCGCACGCCGGGTAATCCTCCGGGTGCGGTCGAGCACATCGGCCGCGCACTCTTCGAGCTGGGCGCGCGTAAGCTCGATACGAACATCCGATGCGGTCCGGCTTCCCAGCTCGAGGTCTCCCAGCTCCACCGTAACCACGTCCTCGGTGGAGAGGTCCATCTTGGCGCGCTCCGCGGCTCGCCGCAGCCGTTCGCGGGTGATATGATCGTCGGGGAGCACCGGCTGACCGTGCTTCTTTTCGATTTCGACTGCCAGCCAGCGACCAACCGCGGCGTCTATATCGTCGCCGCCCAAGAAGGTGTCGCCATCCACCACACGGGTGCAGAATACATATCCGACTTCGTCGTGACTCACTTCCAGAAGGGATATGTCGAACGTCCCACCTCCCAGGTCATATACCAGGATGTGCTTTTCTTGTCCGCTCAAAACAGCGTCGCCGTAGGCCAGGGCCGCCGCGGTCGGCTCGTTGAGGAGGGTCACCTCCTCCAACCCGGCATGTCGACCGGCCAGAAGGGTGGCCTTTCGTTGCAGGATGTTGAAGTAGGCCGGCACGGTGACGACCGCATACTTGAGCTCCTCTAAAGGCATGTTCAGGGCACGCGCCGCATCCTTTCGTAGCTCGAAGAGTATCTTGGCCGCAACCTCCGGTGCCGTCAGCCGGAGCGGCTCACCGTCCTGATCAGTGCCCAGGTCGGCGACAACGTCGCGCAGTTGGTCCTCCCCACCCCCCGAAATCAGCTTGTAGGTCAGGTCCTTGCGGCCGTAGAGCACCCCGGGATCGGTGAACCTGCGCCCGATGTAACGCTTCGTGGAGTAGGCGACACGGCTGGTATGCCGCTGACCCAGGTCTCGGGCGGCATCTCCGACAACCCACGTCCGCCGTGCGGGATCCCACCCGACCATGGATGGCATCAGGTTGTGGCCGGCATCGCCTGTTTTCAACATCTTCACCCGTCCGTCGGGGTCGTCCCACACGGCGACGCCTGAATTGGTGGTGCCGAGATCAATGCTCAGGATCAATTTGTCTTGTCGAGAAGCCTGTCCTTGGTTCATCGGTTCCTCACTCCCGGACTGCCAGACGACTGATACCGGCCCTGGTCACGATCCACAGGAATCCGGAGTTTTCGAGCAGGGCCGTGACGCGACGGCTGACCAGTCCGGAATTGGCCGGCGTGTACACCGCGCTCGTCGTACGTACTGTCGGATCGTACCGCACCACACCGTCGCGGCGCGCCAGCCAGAGTGCCGAGGCGTCGCCGGCCGGGGCCAGCGCAGAAACAACATGGGGGCTCTCGGGCCGTCCCATGGCGTACAGGTCCGCGTGCAGGTCCCATCGGTTTTCGTACCAGGCCCAGAGTCCTGCTTCGGTGGCGGCCCATAGCGTGTCGTGGATCGCGGCAAGAGCGTAGACGCCGGCCTGCAACGGCCCCGGCTGTTCACCGGCAAGCTCCCACACTCCGTCGACCAGACGGTAGACGCCCCGGGTCGTACCCAACCACCATGTTTCGTCGGGGGTTTGTACCAGATGCCGGGCGGGCGCTGGCAACCCGGCGGAGATCTCTGGCGGTTCATCGGCACCGAGATACCAGAGAGCTCGTCCGGTGACGGCGTGAAGGTCCCCGGTCTTTCCTACGGCCAACGCGGTCGGCAGCCCTGGTAGCTGTGACAAGCGCCGATTGAACCGGTTCGGCGTGAACTGTTGAACCCCGTACGGCCAGGACAGCAGCCAGATTTCCGTGGGGGTGAGACCCAGTGCACGCACATCTGTGCCTTTGGCGTGAAGCGTCCATGGATCCTCCGGATCGAAGGCGATCAACCCGTCTGCCGTACCGATCCAAACCTGCTCACGGGTCGCTTGTGAAGCTGCACAGCGGCCTAGATTGTTCAACTCGTCATCGCGATGGGGCGGCAGCAGGTTCAGGTCCCACCGAGCTTCGGCGCCCGTGCTCTGCACTCCTGCCAGCAGGTGATCGGTCCCCACCCACAGGTAGCTCGCGTCGGGACCGGCGGCAATCGCTCTTACGGTCGGTAGGGCCTCACCGGTCTCCGGCCCCGGGACCGCTCGCCACTGCTGATCGACCACCTGGGCCAGCCCGGCCGTCGTCAGCACCCAGAGCCGCTTGCGGCCAGCCACCAGGGCCACCACGCGATCGTCCAGGCGCGCGCCATCCGAAGTCATGGGACCGACCGGGACCTCGTTTTCCATGCGGTAAATCCCTCCCGGTGTACCGAGCCAGACTTCACCCTCAGCACCTCGGGCGAGGGCTGTACAGGTGCCGATCGTCTCCCGGAGCACGGGTACCGGCGACTGCCCCGGCTGCAGGCGGAAGAGTCCCCATGCATTCCCCAGTAGGAGTCCGTCGCCATCTGGGAGCAGCGCCAGAGCCTCGACCGCACCGTCGTGTCCGTTGGCCACGGGGGTTGGCGGATCGTCCGGTCCGGAGATGCGGTACACCGTGTCTGCGCCAGCGGCCCACAGTCCTGCACCCTTGGCGGCGCAGAGGACCCTGATCGTCGCCGACGAGAGATGGGCATAGGGCTTGAAACGCTGACCGTCGAAGTAGGACAGACCTCCTTCTTCGTGCCCGACCCAGGGGCGCTCGGCCTGATCGAGGCAAAGACAAGACACTGCGTTACCCGCCAAGCCGTGCTCGCTGCCGTAGCGCCGATAGAGCCGTTCCTGCTTTCGGTTCCACGACAGGACGCCACCCCAAGTCGCCAGCCACATGTGGCCAGATCCGGACGCGACGGCAATAGCGCGTACAGACCGTTGAGAGGCGAAGTTGGTCCAACCCTCGTGAACAGGCTTGGGCTCCAGGGCCTGGGCCTCGGCATGGGCGGTGATCCGGTATCGCTCTTCGACGTAGCGCGTGATCCGACCACGATTCATGGTGAGCCCTCTTCGCCGCGAAGACGCCGTTGGAGCTCGGCGACCTCGCTCTTCAGCCGAGCGATCTCGCCTTGGGCTCGATCCATCTCGTCCCGTTTGGTCCGGCGGGTTTCGGCGATGAACGTGTCCCATTGCCTCTCGTGCTCGGGACTCTGGCGGCGTGAACGCCACCGCTCCCAGATGCTCAACCAGTGGCGAAAGCGGGTCTCCAGGATGTCGATTTCCCCGGCCAGGTGATCGCGAAACTCGGTGAGCGCTTCACCCCATTCAACAAGACGCTTCAGGTGCGCCTCCTCACTCTCGCGAGCTCGGGTACCGTCCTCGAACACGCTCCAGTCCAGTAACACCAGGGCTTCACCGAGGGGGCGATCGGCGTCGTCCGCGATGCGGTTGATCCGCCCCAGCACGGACGCTTCCAGGCCCCAGGGTCCGGCCCATCGGTTCACCAGCTTCTTCAGTTGACGGCGCACTGCCAGCTGGCGCTCCTGACCGGTGGGACCGGACTGGGAGGTCCATACCGGAGGCCGCCATTTGCT